>DASTKF010000263.1:0-3034 GCA_035716065.1 Gaiella sp. | reverse complement strand
CGCCGACGGCGAGGAGGCGCAGGAGCTCCGGCTCGTCGGCGCGGAGGGCGAGGTAGCGCTCGCGCACCGGGTCGAGCAGCTCGACGACCGCTTCCCCGACGTCGCGCTTGAGGTCGCCGTAGCCCGAGCCGTCGTAGGCCGCCTCGACCTCCTCGGGCGCGCGCTGCGTCGCGACCGCGAGAATGTCGATCAGGTTCGCGACGCCCGGCTTGTCGGGAGCACGGAGGATCTCCCGCCCGGAGTCGGTCACCGCGGAGCGGAACTTCTTGCGGATCGCGTCGGGCTCGTCGAGCAGCTTGACGGTGCCCTGCTCGGTTCCGCCCGTCGTCGACATCTTCCGTGTCGGCTCCTGGAGGTCCATGATTCGCGCCCCGATCTCCGGGTAGATCCCGTCGGGCACGACGAACGTCTCGCCGAAGCGCGAGTTGAAGCGCTCTGCGACGTCACGTGCGAGCTCGAGGTGCTGGCGCTGGTCGTCCCCGATCGGCACGCGGTGCGTCTGGTAGAGGAGGATGTCGCCGGCCATCAGGACCGGGTACGTGAAGAGGCCGGCCGAGACGAACTCGCGGCGGTCGGCCTTGTCCTTGAACTGCGTCATGCGGCCGAGCTGGCCGTACGAGGTGACGGCCGAGAGCAGCCAACTGGCCTCGGCGTGCGCTGTCACGTGGCTCTGCGCGAACACCGTCGACCGCTCGGGGTCGAGGCCGGTCGCGATCAGCATCGCGAACAGGTCGAGCGTTCGGTCGTGGAGGTCGCGCGGGTCGTGGTCGACCGTGATCGAGTGCAGGTCGACGATGCAGAAGAAGGCCTCGCCCTGCTCCTGCGTCTGCGCGTACTGGCGGAAGCCGCCGATGTAGTTGCCGAGGTGCTTGTCGCCCGTCGGCTGGATGCCCGAGAAGATCCTCATGCTGCCCCTTTCGCTCGCTTCGCGACCGGAAGGGTCAGAAGACCTCTCGGTCGCGCGTCATCGCCGTCGCCGGGCGGCGCCAGAAGAGCGAGTGACGATCGAGGCCGGGCATCCGTCTTTTCTAGCCGTTTTGACGCGAAGCGTCAAAACGGCCAACAACTACACTCGTTCGCATGGCCGTGACCGAGCCCTGGACGCCGTCGTCGTGGCGCTCGCTGCCGGCGCTACAGCAGCCGGAGTGGCCCGACCCGGCCGCGGTCGACGCCGTCCGGCAGCGGCTCGGGCAGCTTCCGCCGCTCGTCTTCGCGGGCGAGGCACGGGCGCTCCTCCGCTCCCTCGGCGAGGCGGTCGAGGGGCGTGCATTCCTGCTTCAGGCCGGCGACTGCGCCGAGTCGTTCCGCAACGTCTCGGCGGTCGCTATCCGCGAGCGTCTCAAGGTGCTCCTCCAGATGTCCGCCGTGCTGACGTATGGGGCGACGCTGCCGGTCGTCAAGGTCGGCAGGATCGCGGGGCAGTTCACGAAGCCGCGCTCGTCGCTGACCGAGACGGTGGGCGGTGTCGAGATTCCCTCGTTTCGCGGGCACGCGATCCACTCCGACGAGCCGACGCCCGAGGCGCGCGTGCCCGACCCGGAGCGGATGGTGCAGGCGTACTACCAGGCCGTCTCGACGCTCAACCTGCTGCGCGCCTTCACGAAGGGCGGCTTCGCCGATCTGACGCAGGTGCACACCTGGAATCAGGAGTTCGTCACGAGCTCGCTCGAGGGTCGCCGCTACGAGGGGATCGCCAACGAGATCGGGCGGGCGCTCCGCTTCATGCAGGCGATCGGGATCGACCTCGGCGACGAGCGGTCGATCCACGAGGTCGACGTGTGGACGAGCCACGAGGCGCTTCTCCTCGACTACGAGGAGCCACTGGTGCGCCGCGACTCGACGACCGGTCACTGGTATGCGTGCTCGGCGCACTTCCTCTGGGCGGGCGAGCGCACGCGGCAGCTGGACGGGGCGCATGTCGAGTTCCTGACCGGCGTCGAGAACCCCGTCGGGGTGAAGATCGGGGCGACGGCCACGCCGGACGAGCTGGTCGCGCTGTGCGAGCGACTCAACCCGGATCGCATCCCCGGGCGGCTGACCCTCGTCACCCGGTTCGGGGCCGACCGCGTGCACGAGCTTCTGCCTCCGCTGCTTCGCGCCGTCCGCGAGAGCGAGATCCCGGTGCTCTGGGCCTGCGACCCGATGCATGGCAACAGCTTCGTCACGCCGTCCGGCCACAAGACACGCCGGTTCGACGACGTGCTGCGCGAGATCGAGGGCTTCTTCGCGGCCCATCGCGAGGTCGGCTCCTGGCCCGGCGGCGTGCACCTCGAGATCACGGGCGAGAACGTGACCGAGTGCCTCGGCGGGTCCGAGGAGGTGCTCGAGGAGCAACTCGACCATCGCTACGAGACGCTGTGCGACCCACGCCTCAACGCCCGGCAGTCGCTCGACCTCGCGTTCCGCGTTGCGGAGCTGATGCGGGCAGCGTGATCGCCTTCCGGCGACCTTCCCGCTAGAAGAGCCACATGACGATCTCGCTCGAGCGGCTCGCCGTCATCGGCACCGGGCTGATCGGCGCGTCGGCGGCGCTTGCCGCGCGGCGCGCCGGGGTCGCCGACGTGCGCGGGTGGGATCCCGACGACGCGCACCTCGCGACCGCCGTCGAGCGCGGCGCAGTGGAGGCCGCGCACGGTCTCGCCGAGGCCGTGGCAGGGGCGGAGTTCGTGCTCGTCGCAGCGCCCGTCGGAGAGCTGGCGGCCGTGGTGCGCGACGTGCTGGAGCGTGCGCCCGTGGGCTGCACCGTCACCGATGTGGGATCGACGAAGGGGCTGGTCTGCGCGGCCGCGGGAGACGATCCTCGGTTCGTCGGCGGCCACCCGATCTGCGGGGCGGAGACGCGTGGCCCGGACAGGGCCTCGGCCGATCTCTTCGAGGGCGCGACGTGGTTCATGACGCCGACCGCGACGACCGCGCCGGAACGGCTCCGCCTCGTGCACGGCTTCGTCTCGTCGCTCGGCGCGCGCCCTGTCGCGATCGGGCCGGACGCGCACGACCGCCTCGTGGCCGTGACGAGCCACCTCCCGCACGTGCT
>DASTKF010000262.1:0-5513 GCA_035716065.1 Gaiella sp. | reverse complement strand
ACGTGACGACGCTGTCGGGAGGCGAAGCGCAGCGCGTCGCGCTCGCCCGGGCGCTCGCGCCGCGCCCGGAGGTGCTGCTCCTCGACGAGCCACTCGGCGCGCTCGACGGCCCGCTCCGGCGGCGCCTCCAGACCGATCTGCGGGAGCTCTTCGAGCGACTCGGGCTGACGGTCGTCCACGTGACCCACGACGTCGGCGAGGCCTTCGAGCTGGGCGACCGCGTCGCGGTGCTGAGGCAGGGCCGGGTCGCACAGGTCGCGACGCCCGAGGAGCTCTGGGCGCGACCCGCCGACGACTGGGTCGCGCGCTTCCTCGGGATGAGGAACGTCGTGCGGGACGGCGACCGGGCGACCGTCACCCGGCCGGAGGCGGTGCGCGTGCGGCCGGGAGAAGGTGCCGTGGTCCTGTCCGCCGACCGGGACGGGGCGGTGGTGCGGTTACGCGTGCGGGGCGAGGACGGAGTCGAGCTCGAGGCGGTGGCGGTCGGTGTCGACGTGCCCTCGGTCGGGGACTCCGTCTCCGTGGACGTGGATCCCGCCGGGATCGTCGACGTACCGGTGTGGCAGGGAGAGGTGTCCGACTGAAGTCGGACACCAAGGGCGGAGTGGGAGTAGCGGGGCCGCTACTCCCACTCGATCGTCGCCGGGGGCTTGGAGCTGAGGTCGAGCGCGACGCGGTTGACGCCCGGCACCTCGTTGACGATGCGGCTCGAGATCGCGTCGAGCAGCTCGTATGGCAGGCGTGCCCAGTCCGCGGTCATCGCATCCTCGGACGTGACCGCACGGATGACGATCGGGTAGGCGTACGTCCGCTCGTCGCCCTGCACGCCGACCGAGCGCACGGCGGGAAGCACGGCGAAGCACTGCCACAGCTCGCGGTAGAGGCCCGCGCGGCGCACCTCCTCGAGCAGGATCGCGTCCGCGGCGCGGAGGATCGCGAGCCGCTCCTCGGTGACGTCGCCAATGATCCGGATCGCGAGCCCAGGGCCTGGGAACGGATGGCGCCAGACCATCCGCTCGGGCAGGCCGAGCTGCTCGCCGACGCGCCGCACCTCGTCCTTGAAGAGCGAGCGAAGCGGCTCCACCAGCTCCATCCGCATGTCGGCGGGAAGGCCGCCGACGTTGTGGTGCGACTTGATCTTCGCCGCGACGCCGACCTCGCCGCCCGACTCGATCACGTCGGAGTAGAGCGTGCCCTGCACGAGAAAGCGGGCATCACCGAGGCGGCGAGCCTCCTCCTCGAAGACGCGGATGAACTCTTCCCCCACGATCGCGCGCTTCTCCTCGGGCTCCGTCACCCCGGCGAGCCGGGTGAGAAAGCGCTCGCGGGCGTCGACGTGGATGAGCGGGACGTGGAAGTGGTTGTCGAACGTCTCGACGACCTGCTCTGCCTCGTTCTCGCGCAGGAGGCCGTGGTCGACGAACACGCAGGTGAGCTGGTCGCCCACGGCCTTGTGGACGAGAAGCGCCGCGACCGCCGAGTCGACGCCACCCGAGAGGCCGCAGATCACGCGCTCGGAGCCAACGTGTGCGCGGATGCGCTCGACCTGCTCCTCGATCACGGCTGCGGGCGTCCAGGCCGGAGCGACTCCGGCGACGTCGTAGAGGAAGCTCTCGAGGATCCGCTGGCCCTGCGGCGTGTGCACCACCTCGGGGTGGAACTGGACGCCGTAGAGCCCTCGCTCGGGATCCTCGAACGCCGCGATCGGCGTCGTCTCCGACGAGGCCGTGACGCGCGCCCCGGCCGGCGCGGCGGTGACGGAGTCGCGGTGGCTCATCCAGACGACCTGCTCGGCCGCGAGATCGTGGAAGAGCGCCCCCGTGCCGTCCAGCTCGACGTCCGCCTTCCCGTACTCCGACACGTCGTTCGCATCGACGGCGCCCCCGAGCTCACGGGCCATGAGCTGCATCCCGTAGCAGATGCCGAGCGTCGGGACGCCGAGGCCGAAGATCGCCGGGTCGGCGAGCGGCGCGCCATCGGCGTAGACCGAGGCAGGCCCGCCGGAGAGGATCAGCGCCGCGGGATTGCGCGCGCGAAGCTCGTCGGCGCCGAGCCGGTGGGAGACGAGCTCGGAGTAGACGCGCGCTTCGCGCACCCGTCGAGCGATCAGCTGGCTGTACTGGCCGCCGAAGTCCAGGACGAGGACCGGGCGGTCCTCCGGTGAGGGCTCCGCCCCGGGGAAGGGGATGACCTCAGCCTCGGCGATAGTTCGGCGCGTCCTTCGTGATGGTCACGTCGTGGGGATGGCTCTCGCGCAAGCCGGCGCCGGTGATGCGGACGAAGCGCGCGTCCTGGAGCGCCTCGATCGTCGGCGCGCCGCAGTAGCCCATCGCCTGCCGGACGCCGCCGACGACCTGGTGGACGATCGGCCCGAGCGGCCCCTTGTAGGCAACGCGCCCTTCGATTCCCTCCGGGATCAGCTCCGCGACGTCCTCGACGTCGCCCTGGAAGTAGCGGTCCTTCGAGAACGACCGCGCCTTCATCGCGCCGAGCGAGCCCATCCCGCGGTACTCCTTGAAGCGCTCGCCCTGGACGACGATCACGCCGCCAGGCGCCTCGTCGGTGCCCGCAAGCATCGAGCCGAGCATGACGGTGTCCGCGCCCGCTGCGATCGCCTTCGCGACGTCGCCCGATGAGGTGATCCCGCCGTCCGCGATCACCGGCACGTCGTGGTCGGCCGCGACCGACGCGATGTCCCACACGGCCGTCACCTGCGGCACCCCGACCCCGGCTACGACGCGCGTGGTGCAGATCGACCCAGGTCCTTGACCGCACTTCAAGCAGTCCGCGCCGGCGTCGATGAGCGCCTCGGCGGCCTCCGCGGTGGAGATGTTGCCGGCGACGATCTCGATGTCATGGGTGTCCTTGAGCCGGCGCACCATCTCGACGACGCCGAGCGAGTGCCCGTGCGCCGTGTCGACGACCAGGGCGTCCACCTCCGCGTCGACCAGCGCCGCCGCGCGCTCGACCGCGTCGGTGCCGACGCCGACGGCGGCCGCGACCCGCAGGCGGCCGCGCTCGTCCTTCGTCGCGAGTGGGTAGGCCTCGCGCTTCGAGATGTCCTTCACGGTGATCAGGCCCTTGAGCCGGCCGTCGAGGTCGACGATCGGCAGCTTCTCGATGCGGTGACGGCCGAGGATCGCCTGCGCCTCCTCGAGGGTCGTCCCGACCGGCGCGGTGACGAGCCCTTCCCTCGTCATCGCCTCCGCGACGCGCCTGGTCGAGGGGACGCCGAAGCGGAGGTCGCGGTTCGTCAGGATCCCGACGAGCACGCCGTCGGCGTCGGTGATCGGGATCCCGGAGACGCGGTAGCGCTCCATCAGCGCGAGCGCGTCGCCGACGAGAGCGTCCGGTGAGAGCGTGACTGGCTCGACGATCATCCCCGCCTCGGAGCGCTTGACCTTGTCGACCTCGGCCACCTGGTCGGCGATCGAGAGATTGCGGTGCAGGACGCCGATGCCGCCGAGTCGCGCCAGCGCGATCGCCATCCGCGCCTCGGTGACGGTGTCCATCGCCGCGGAGAGGAGCGGGATCTCGAGCGCGATCGTCCGCGTCAGCCGGCTGGCTGTGGAGACGTCGTTCGGGAGGACCGCCGACTCGGCCGGCACGAGCAGGACGTCGTCGAAGGTGAGGCCTTCCTTCGCGAACTTGTCCTCGCGCTCGACCAAGTGAGACGATCCTAGCGCGCCGCCCGGAGGCCAGTTGCACAGGAGTCGCCGCAGCGAGGCCGTTGCGACGGCGGACGCCGGCGCCTTCGGGGATCTGCCCCGCCGCAGGCGGGGATCGAGCGGCGGGAATCCGCTCGGCGGATTCCGCTTGCGAGCTACGAAACAGGTTGGAGCTCGCGCAACTCGACCGCCGCGGCGAGGCGGCGGGCCTCGGCGGGGTCGAAGCGGCCTGCGCCGACGTCGAGCACCGAGGCGGCGCCCGTCGCGACGGCCGATCGCAGTGCCTCCTCGGCCGACGCGGAAGAGTCGAGCACCGACGCGAGCCACTGCGCGAGGAACGCGTCCCCGGCCCCGACCACCGAGACCGGCTCGAGGCGCGGCACGTCGACCCGGTAGCGCCGCACCTGGCGCTCCTCGCGGATGAGCGCGAAGCAGCCGCTCTCGAGCGTGATCTGGACGTTGCGGGCGCCCAGCTCCGCGATGGTCTCGAGCGCCATCACGAAGTCCTCCTCGTCGTTCAGCTCCTGGCCGACGATCTGCTCGGCCTCGTGCTGGTTCGGGGACACGAGCCACGGCTCGGCCTCGATCCCGAGGCGGAGCGGCTCGCCCTCGGAGTCGAGCACCACGCGCACGCTCCGCCGCTGCAGCTCACGGGCGGCCTCCGCGTAGAACGTGTCGGCGACACCCCGCGGCAGGGACCCCGCGAGGACGACCGCGTCGGCGCCGCGGGAGAGGTAGCGCAGCTTGTCCATCAGCATGCCGAGCTCGGATTCCGTGACCTTCGGACCCCACTCGTTGATCTCGGTCTGCTTTCCCGAGGTGGGGTCGACGACGAGCGTCGAGGTTCGCGATTCGTCGCCGATGCGCACGAAGTCGTTGAGGATCGCCTCGCCGGTCAGCTCCTCGACGATGCGCGTCCCCGTGCGACCGCCCGCGAGACCGGTCGCGACGACCGGCACATGGAGCTGCTTGAGCGCGCGCGCCACGTTGATCCCCTTGCCACCCGCGAGCGACAGGACGTCGCTCGCCCGGTGGCGCTGGCCCAGCTGGAACGTCGGGACGGTCAGCGAGCGGTCGAGCGCGGCGTTGAGGGTGACGGTGACGATCACGGCGAGTCCCGGCGCGTCAGGAGACGAGCCCCACGAGATTGTGAATTGCGCGGCGGGTGACCCACCATCCCTTTCCGGCGGCCCCCGGCTCGCTGCGCGACTCGGACGCGACGAGCGGCGATCGCGCGACGACGCGCGTGCCGTCCGTGACGACGACCGTCCCGATCCTCTGGCCTGCTGCGACCGGAAGCGCCAGGACCCCCGGGACGACGACCCGCTCGGTGAGGGGCCGGTCGGTCGACGCCGGCCGGACGATCCCCCGTGGCGCGACGGCGCGAACCGGCGCGAGCCCCCAGCCCACGGGGAGCGTCGCGTACGTGCGCCCGGGGTCGACGACCGTCACGCGCCGGTAGCTGTCGAGGCCGAACCGGAGCAACGCCGCGAGATCGCCGTCGCGCTGCACCTCGGTGGGCGAGCCGAGCACGACCGCGGTGATACCCACCCCGTCCTTCCGCGCAAACGCGGCCTGCGACCACCCGGCATCGAAGGTGTGGCCGGTCTTGCCACCGACGAGGCCGCCGAAGCGCCCCAGCAGGTTGTCGGTCGACTCGACGACGCGGCCGTCCGAGAGGGTCGCGCGCGACATCCCCACGTAGTGCCGGATCACGGGCACGCGGAGCGCGTCGCGCACGAGCACGGCGGTGTCGCGTGCGGTCGAGACGTGGCCGGGCTCGTCGAGGCCGTGCGGATTGCGGTAGTGCGTGCCACGGAGGCCGAGCTCGGCGGCCTTCCGGTT
>DASTKF010000261.1:0-5865 GCA_035716065.1 Gaiella sp. | reverse complement strand
GGTCGTCTGCCCGCGCCACGGGTCGCGCTTCGACCTGCTGACAGGGGCGGCGCTCTCGCTGCCGGCCTACCTCCCCGTCCCGACCTATCCCGTGCGCGTCCGCGAGGACGGGATGATCGTGATCGACGTCGGGAACTGAGGGCAGCATGGTGTCCGACTTCAAGTCGGACACCAGTCGTCCTCCGATACGCTCGAACGTATGCTCGACGATCGCGTCCGGTCCGTGCTCGCGCGAATGGAGGCGGAAGACGCCGCCGACCGTGAGAGGCCCGTCTCCGAGCGCTCGCTGGCCGTCGGACCCGACTCCGGCCGCCTCCTGTTCGCGCTCGTCGCGCCGAACGCCGGCTGTGAGGTCCTCGAGATCGGCGGCTCGCACGGCTACTCGACCGTGTGGCTCGCCTCGGCGGCACGCATCCTCGGCGGGCGCGTCGTGTCTCTGGAGCAGGATCCGGGGAAGATCGAGGTGTGGCGCCGGAACATCGCCGACGCGGGCCTCGAGGAATGGGCGGAGCTCGTCGAGGGTGACGCGAAGGAGACGCTGCCCGAGCTCGAGGACGGCTTCGACGTCGTCTTTCTCGACGCCTGGAAGGACGACTACGAGCAGCTGTTCGGGCTCGCGCGGACGAAGCTCGACCCTGGCGGGATCGTCGTCGCCGACAACGTCACGACCAGCTCCACGGTCGAGGCCTACGCGGCGGCCCGGCAGGCCGACCCGACGCTCGTGTCCGTGACCGTGCCGATCGGGCACGGTCTCGAGGTCACGACCGTGCTCCAGCCCTGATTGATGTGCCGGGAAGAAGTGCGGTCAGCCGCACTGGTGCCCCGTCCACCCGCGTTGCTATGGTGCGCCTACCGCGGAAAGGAGGTGGTCGGGTGTCAGATTCGTGTAGTACCGGCAGTGGAGGTACCAGCGGGTAGAGGCGTGTCCCCGGGACCTACGGGGAATCGCCATAGCCACGCGTAGGGGACTCGCGCTCTCGCGCCGCCGACCACCTCGGTCAGGCAGGAAGCGCCTCTACCAAATCCAACGCTGTGTACCGCAACGTCCGAGGGCCGCCGTGAGGCGGCCCTCGGCGTGTTCGGATAGAGGGTTTGCGACCGCGAAGCGGGCGCCTTCAGGGATCTGCCCCGCCGCAGGCGGGGATCAAGCGGCGGGGATCCGCTTCTGCGGATTCCCGCTTCGCGGGAGGATCAGTGCTGCTGTGCAGCAGCGGCCCGGCGCAGTTGCTCGTCCAGCGGGAGGAGCTCGCCGAGCCCGAGGCGCCGCATCGAGCCGCCGCCGTCGCCGACCACGTTGTCGGGGCCCTCGAGCATCCGTAGCTGATCGCGGGTCAGGAGCGCGGGCGGCAGCCGCTCGAACAGCGCCGCCGGCCCGCGGGCGAGCCAGAACGGCACGTGCATCGCGGGACGGCGCGTGCCGAGCGCCGTCTTGATGCGGCGCCAGAGCTCGCTCCAGGTCACGGCCTCGGGCCCTCCGAGCTCGATCGGGTCGCTCGTCCCATCGTGCTCGGCCGCGAGGCGGACGGCCCGAACGAGATCGTCGACCCAGATCGGCTGGACACGCTGTGTCCCGGGACCGATCACCGGCGTCACCGGGGACAGGCGGGCGATCTTCAGGAAGCGAGGCAGCGCGCCGCCGTCCGTCCCGAAGACGAAGCTCGGGCGCAGGACGGCATGCTCGACACCCGACGACGCGACCGCCTGTTCCGCCGCCCACTTCGCCCGGAAGTACGGGACGGTCGCGCCGGGCCCCGTGCCGAGCGCGCTCATCAGCACGATGCGGCGGACGCCGCTCTCGCGCGCCGCCTCGACGAGGTTTCCCGTGCCGGCCGCCATCACGCGCTCGAACGTCGCCGGGGCGCCGGCGACGATCGCGACGAGGTGCACGATCGTGCGGACGCCGCGGGCCGCGGCGAGCAGCGAGGCCGGGTCGGTCACGTCACCCCGGACCAGCTCGCAGTCGACACCCTCGAGCGCGGAGGCGCCCCGCGCCGACCGCACGAGCGCGCGCACACGCACCCCGTCGACGGCCAGGTCGCGGACGACGTGGCGCCCGACGAAGCCGCTCGCGCCGGTGACGAGGATCATCCGCCGTCCGTGAAGTTCTGCCAGTAGCGGCTCGGCGTCGGGCCGCGCTGCCCCTGGTACTTCGAGCCGAGCGCCCCCGATCCGTACGGCGTCTCGGCCGGCTCCGACATCTGCACGAACGACAGCTGTCCGATCTTCATCCCGGGATAGATCGTGATCGGCAGGTTTGCGACGTTCGACAGCTCGAGCGTCACGTGCCCGTCGAACCCCGGGTCGATGAAGCCCGCCGTGGAGTGGATCAGGAGACCGAGCCTGCCAAGCGACGATTTTCCCTCGAGCCTGGCCACGAGATCGTCGGGGAGTGTGACGCGCTCGAGCGTCGAGCCGAGCACGAACTCGCCGGGATGGAGGATGAACGGCTCCGTGTCCCCGACCTCGACGAGCTCCGTCAACCCCTCCTGCTCCGCCTTCACGTCGATGTACGGGTACCGCGAGTTCCGAAACACCCGGAACAGGCGGTCGACGCGGACGTCGAGGCTCGACGGCTGCATGAGCGCCGGGTCGTACGGCTCGATACCGATCCGGCCGGCCTCGACGAGGCGCCGGATCGCACTGTCGGAGAGCACCATCGAGGCGGATCGTAGACTCCCCGCCTCCGCCGACGCCTGCTGTGATCCCCTACACTCGGGGATCCGGTGTCCATGCTGTATCCATCGCTCGACCCGAACGAGCGCTTTCGCGATCGTCGGGAGTCCTCGCGGCGCCGGAAGCGGCGGCGTCGCGCTGTCGTAGCCGGAATCCTCCTGCTAGCGGTGCTCGCCCTCGCGGGCGGGATGACCCTCGCGGGGAAAGGCGGGAAGGCAGGCGCAGGTGCCGGGACGCAGGCCGCCTCGCATGCACCGGCGACGCTTCAGGTCGCCGCGCGGCCTCGGCCGCTGCCGGTGGAGGTCCGCGGGGTGCACGTCACGGCCGCACTCGCGTCGATCCCCGGCAAGCTCGCGGAGTACGAGGCGCTGACGAAGTACGGGCTGAACACGATCGAGCTCGACGTCAAGGACGAGGGCGGCGAGATCGGCTTCAACCCGTCCGGTGTCGCGCTCGCGCGGAAGACCGGCGCCGTGCGCGACTACTACGACCCGCACAAGGTCGCGCGCGAGATGCACCGCAAGGGCATCTACCTCATCGGGCGGGTCGTCGTGTTCCAGGATCCCTACCTCGCCCGGGCGCGGCCGGACATGGCGATCCGGCGCCCCGACGGCTCGATCTGGGCGACGAGCGCCGGGCTCGAGTGGGTCAACCCGTACGACCGTCGCGTATGGGACTACGCGGTCTCGGTCGCGGCGGCTGCGGCCAGGGCCGGGTTCGACGAGATCATGCTCGACTACGTCCGCTTTCCCTCTGACGGCGACGTCGGCGCGGCCGTCTATCCCGGCCGGACGAGCGTCCCCAAGGGCCGCCTGATCGCCAACTTCGCGGCGTACGCGCAGCAGCGCCTCGCGCCTCTCGGCGTGCGCGTCTCGACGGCGCTCTTCGGGCTCTCGGCGACGCGCGACATGGGCATCGGCCAGGTGCCGCGCTGGATCTCCCAGCACGTCGACCAGGTCCATCCGATGTCCTACCCTGCGCTCTACGGCGGCGGGGAGCTCGGCATCGCCTCCCCGAGCGCCGAGCCCGGCGAGACGGTGTTCCGCACGCTGATCGACTTCAAGCGCGAGATCCGCGGCAGCGGCGCACAGCTCGTCCCGTGGGTCCAGGACTGGAGTTACAGGCCCGAGCAGGTGATGCAGCAAATCCGCGCGGCGCGGCTCCAGGGGGCCAAGGGCTTCCTCCTCTGGAACGCCTCGGGGATCTATACGAAGAGCGCTCTGGCGCCGCCGTCCTGAACCGGCGGGGCGTGGCTTCGGCTTCGCCGCTCCTCCTGCGCGCCAGGCAATCCGGGCTGTCGCAGGCCTCGGATACGCTGGAAGCGATGGCTGTTACGCGCACGATCGAGATCCGCACCGAGATCCCCGGGCCCCGCTCCCGGGAGATCGCTGAGCGCGAGGAGCGCGCGATCGCGCGTCCCTTGCTCGTCCACCTGCCGATCTTCGCCGAGCGAGCCGAGAACGCGACGATCACCGACGTCGACGGCAACGTCTTCGTCGACTTCGCGGGCGGCGTCGGCGTCGTGAACGCGGGACATGCTCACCCGCACATCGTGGAGGCTGTCGTCGAGCAGGCGGCCCGCTTCCTCCACACCGATTTCACCGTCGTCCCCTACGAGCCTGCGGTGTCGCTCGCCGAGCGCCTCTGCGCCCTCGCTCCGATCTCCGGCGACACGCGTGCGGCCTTCTTCAACGCCGGCACGGAGGCGGTCGAGAACGCCGTGAAGCTCGCCCGCCTGCACACCGGGCGGCCGGGCGTGATCGCCTTCGAAGGCGCGTTCCACGGCCGCACGCTGCTCTCCATGACGATGACATCGAAGGTCCACCCCTACAAGACGGGGATGGGGCCGTATGCGCCCGAGGTCTACCGCGCGCCGTACCCGGACGAGTACCGCGGGCCGGGGGCTTCCGAGGCGCTCGCGCGGCTCAAGCGGCTCTTCGAGACGCACGTCGCGCCGGAGGACGTGGCGGCGATCGTCATCGAGCCACAGCTCGGCGAGGGTGGGTTCGTGCCCGCGCCGCGCGCGTACATGGAGGGGTTGCGCGCGATCTGCGACCGACATGGGATCGTGTTCGTCGCCGACGAGGTCCAGACCGGCTTCGGCCGGACCGGGCGGATGTTCGCGATGGAGCACTTCGGCGTCGAGCCCGACCTGATGACCGTCGCGAAGTCGATTGCCGCCGGTCTTCCCCTCTCCGGCGTCATCGGCAGGGCCGAGATCATGGACGGCGCCCACGCGGGCGCGATCGGCGGCACCTACATCGGCAACCCGGTCGCCCAGGCGGCCGCACTCGCCGTGCTCGACGTGTTCGAGGAGGAAGACCTCGTCGCGCGGGGGGTCGTCGTCGGCGCGCGAATCCGCGAGCGAATGCTCGATTGGCAGCGCCGGTGGCCCGCGATCGGCGACGTCCGCGGTCTCGGCGCGATGCTCGCGATCGATCTCGTGAACGATCCGGCGACGAAGGAGCCAGCGCCGGAGCTCGCGCGCGCCGTGATCGACGCGGCGCTCCAGCGCGGCCTGATCCTCCTGAAGGCCGGTGTCCACGGGAACTGCATCCGCGTCCTCTGCCCGCTCACGATCGAGGACGCCGTCCTCGACGAGGCGCTCGAGGTCTGGGACGAGGCGCTGACCGCCGTCTTGGGTTGAACCGACGTTAGAGCTCCGTTAGCGACCTCACGGATCCTCCCGCCATCGAGCAAGGGAGGTAGTCATGCGTGGGATGCGCATGCGCAAGACGGTCTGGATCGCCGTCGTGGCAGTCGCGCTGGGCGTTGCGAGCTCCGCGTCGGCAATGACTGCGACGCTCGGAGAACCGAACCTCGTCGGCAAGGTGGCACTCGACGTGCCGATCACCGTCACCTGCGATCCGCCGAGCTTCGGGCTGGAGATGTTCTTCCAGACGGTTTCCGTGGTCGTGGAGCAGGCAGCGGGGAAGCAGATCGCGCGCGGGTCGGCGGCGATCGCGAACTCCTATCCTCAGCTGCTCTTCCCGTGCAACGGGACAGCGGTTGCGCTGTCGGTGCCCGTTCTGGCCGACGCAACAGGCCCTCCTTTTCACGGAGGGAAGGCCGTCGTGCGCGTGACCCTGACGGCCGAGGCGGGGGTGCCGCTCCCGTGCTGCCCAGGGTCGTACATGAGCCCGTTCGAGCGCCAGACCGCCGTCGTCGGGCCGGCCGAGGTCAGGCTTCGCT
>DASTKF010000260.1:0-6175 GCA_035716065.1 Gaiella sp. | reverse complement strand
TTGGGCGAGCCGGGGACCGAGACGACGACCGCTCCGCGGTAGGTGCCGGCGGTCGCGCGTGAGAGCATCGCGGCCGAGCCGACCTGCTCCCAGCTGAGCATCCGGAACAGCTCGCCGAACCCCGGCAGCGTCTTCTCGAGCATGCCGGCCAGCGTGTCGTAGGTCGTATCGCGGCGCGACAGGCCGGTACCTCCGTTGACGACGACGATGCGGGCGTTCGCGACGAGCGCGTCGACGGCGGCGCGCACCTCGTCCGGCTCGTCCCGCACCACGCGATAGCCGGAGACGACCGCGCCGGCCGCGGGGATCCGTTCGTGGAGCCAGCGCCCGTTCGTGTCGTCGTCCGCCGTGCGGCTGTCGCTGACCGTGATCACGCCGACGGCGATCGGGCCGAGCTCGGCGGCGGCGGCGCGGTGCGCATCGGTGCCCACGAAGAGCGATCGTAGTTTCTCGGCGCCTCTCGTCGGGTACTCTCCGGGCGCCGTGAGCGAACCGGAAGCCGTCGTCGAGCGGGCCGTCGAGCGGCTGCGCCCTCTGCACAAGGCAGCGTCGCTGTCGTGGTGGGACGCGAACGTCTCGGCAACCGAGGAGAACGAGCAGCGTCGCGTCGCGGCCGAGCTCGCGCTCTCCGACGCGCTTGCCGACGTCGGCCTCTTCGGCGACATCGAGGCGGCGCGCGCGAACGGCGCCGAGCCACTCGTTCGCCGCCAGCTCGACCTGCTCCACGCGAGCCTCGTGCCGCAGCAGGTCCCCGAGTCGCTCAGGCACCGTATCGTCGAGCTCGAGGCGTCGGTCGAGTCCCGCTTCGCCCAGCACCGCGGCGAGGTCGCGGGCAGGCCGGTCGACGACAACGAGATCAAGCGGATCCTGCGCGAGAGCGACGACGTCGCAGAGCGGCGCGAGGCATGGGAGGCCTCGAAGACCGTGGGCGCCGCGGTGGCGGACGACGTGCGGGAGCTCGCGCGGCTCCGCAACGAGGCGGCTCGCTCGCTCGGCTACCGGGACTGGTTCGCGCTGGCCGTCGACACCTCGGAGATGGACGAGACGCGACTCTTCGAGACACTCGACGAGTGCGACCGGCTGACCGCCGAGGCGTTCGCCGGGTGGAAGGCGGCGACCGACGCACGGCTCGCGGAGCGGTACGGCTGCGCGGTCGGCGAGCTGCGGCCGTGGCACTACGAGGACCCGTTCTTCCAGGAGGTTCCGGCAGCCGGTGGCGTCGACCTCAAGGATGTGTTCGCGGGCAAGGACGTCGTCGCGCTCGCCCGCGCGACGTACGACGGCCTCGGCGTCGACACGAACGCGATCCTCGATCGCAGCGACCTCTTCCCGCGCGACGGCAAGTGCCAGCACGCGTTCTGCATCGACGTCGACCGCGAGGGCGACGTCCGCGTGCTCGCGAACGTCGCCGACGACCGCTACTGGGCCGACACGATGCTCCACGAGCTCGGGCACGGCGCGTACGACATCGGGTTCGACCAGGGCCTGCCGTGGCTCTTGCGCGACTGCCATCTCACCGTCACCGAGGGCATCGCGATCCTGATGGGTCGTCTTGCGCAGGACGCCGAGTGGCTGCGCGAGGTGGCCGGGCTCGATTCGGCGGACGTCGAGCGGCTCGAGGCGGGACTTCGCGCGGCGCAGGCCGCGGAGCTTCTCGTCTTCACGCGCTGGGTGCTCGTGATGACGAACTTCGAGCGCGCGCTCTACGCCGACCCCGAGGCCGACCTCGATGCGGTCTGGTGGGGGCTCGTGTCCCGCTACCAGCTTCTGACGCCGCCGGACGGCCGCACCGCGCCCGACTGGGCCGCGAAGATCCACGTCGCCTGCGCGCCGGTCTACTACCACACCTATCTCTACGGGAACCTTGTTGCGTCCCAGCTGCGCGCAACGCTCGATCGCGTCGCGGGCGGGCTCGTCGGCCGGCGCGAGGCAGGCGCGTTCCTCGGCGAGAAGGTGTTCCGGCCGGGCCAGTCCCTGCGCTGGGACCGGCTGATCGAGGCGACCACCGGCGAGCCACTCACCGCGGCGCACGCCGCGCGCGACATCGCGGCCGGTCTCGCGACCTGAGAGAATCGTCCTCGTGAGCGGAGCCGTCGGGCTGAACCACGTGAGCGTCGTCACGCGCGACCTCGACGAGTCGGTGCGCTTCTACGTGGACGTCCTCGGCCTCGAGCCTCTGCCGACGCCCGACTTCGCCTTCCCGGTGCAGTGGCTTCGCGCGGGCTCGCTCCAGGTGCACCTCTTCGAGCGGCCGGACACCCCGCCGTCATATGCACACTTCGCACTCGAGGTGGACGACGTCGTCGCCGTGTACGAGCGCGCGCGGGAGCTCGGGATCCTCGACCGCGAGAGCTTCGGCTACGCGATCGCAGAGCTGCCCGGCGGGGAGGCCCAGCTCTACGTCCGCGACCCGTCCGGCAACCTCCTCGAGCTCGACCATCCGGACGGTGCGGCGGCCCGAGAGCAGATCGAGGAGATGATCCTCCTCTCCGACCGCCTCCCGCAGCCGGACGGCCCGACACCGCGGCTCTTCACCGCCGATCTCGCGCGGTAGTCGGCTCTACGTCGGGCGTAGCTGGGCCAGCTCGTCCACCGGCTCGCCGGCATCGCCAACCTCGAGCAGGCGGTGGACGACCCGGATCGCGATCGAGCCGGCGCCGACCGCGGACGCCACGCGCTTGACCGAGCCGTGCCGGGCGTCGCCGACCGCGAGCACGCGCGGCATGCTCGTCTCGAGCGGCAGCGGGTCGCGCTCGAGGAGCCAGGTGTCCCGCGGGACGTCGGCGCCCGTGAGGACGAAGCCGCGGTCGTCGCGCGCGATCTCCGCGGGGAGCCATTCCGTGTGCGGACGGGCTCCGATCGAGAGATAGAGCCCGTCGGCGGCGACCGACGTCTCGGCACCGCTCGCCCGGTCGCGGAGGACGAGGTGCGTCAGCCAGCCGTCGCCGCCCCCGCCGACGATCTCCGTTCCGAGCCTGATCTCGACGTTCGGCGTCGCCGCAAGCTGGCGGACGAGGTAGTGAGACATTCCCGGGGTGCCACGCACGACAAGCGTCACACGGCGCGCGTAGCGCGCGAGGTGGAGCGCCTCCTGCCCGGCAGAGTTCGCCCCGCCGAGCACATAGACGTCCTGGCCCGACATCCGGTGCACGTCGGAGCCCGAGCCACCGTAGAAGACGCCCGCGCCCGCAAGGGCCTCCAGCGTGGGGATCCCGAGACGGCGGTACGCGACCCCCGTCGCCAGGACGACCGCGCGCGCCGAGACGGTCGCTCCTTGGGACAACGTCGCGACGAGCCGGTCTGCGTCGGCGCGCAGCCCGGTCACGTGCTGCATGAAGGCAAACCGCGCGCCGAACACCCATGCCTGCTCGTAGGCCTGCCGGGCGAGCACGCCGCCGCTCACGCCGCGAGGGAACCCGAGGTAGTTCCGGATCAGCGAGCTCGACCGTGCCTGTCCCCCGATCCCGTGCGTGTCGACGACCAGCGTGCGGAGGCCCTCGGAGGCGCCGTAGACGCCTGTCGACAGCCCCGCGGGGCCGGCGCCGACGATCAGCAGGTCGACGTCGCCGTCGCCGGGCTCGACCGAGGACCCGGTCGCACGGGTGAGCTCGACGTCGCTCGGGTTGGTGAGCGTGGTGCCGTCCGGGAGGATCACTACCGGTAGCTCGGCCCCCCGGCTCGAGCCTTCCAGGAGCCGTCGTCCCTCGTCCGAGTCGGCGAGGCAGAAGGCATGGGGGAAAGCGCAGCGCTCGAGCACATCTCGCAGCTCGGCGGCCCGGCCGGACCAGGAGTCGCCGACGACCTGGATCGCGTACGGCGCCGTGCGCCGTTCCTCGGCCCACTCGTGCAGGAACGTCGAGATCGAGTGGTGGAAGAGCTCGTCCGGCGGCGCCACCGGCCTGACGACGTAGTGGTCGATCTTCCCGTGCTCGATCGCCTCGAGGATCGCGTCGCCGGTCTCGCGGAAGCCCCACTCGCCCCATCCGACGAGCAGCGCGCGCTTCGCGTGCGGATGGAGCTGGCGCACCTCGGCGAGCAGCTCGCCGCCAGTCGTGTCGCCGAGCTCCTGTCCGGCGAGCACGACGGCGACGTCGTTGCCGTTCTCGCGGAGCAGCGCGAGCCGATCGCGCGCCTCCGCGGCCGACGGCGTGCAGACGACGTCGTAGTGCCGGGCATACCGGTCGAGGAGCTCGCGCTCGAGCCCGGCGAGGCCGGCCGGGTCGCCGTCGACGGCGAGGATGACGGGGTTCGCCATGGACCGAGGATAGGCCGCGCCTCGTGCGGTCACGGTTCGGTAGACCCCCGGCGCGTAGTCGGCTCGGCCGTACTACGACGTCGGAGTCAGCCGATCGCGTAGGTCGCGGCGACGTCGGGCATGAGGTACGCGGCGGATGGGCTTCCCGCGGGCGTGAAGATCCCGACCACGGTCAGCTCGACCGCCGGATCGGTGTTCTCGACGATGTGCACCTCACGGGGGCGCAGCCGGAACGCCGCTCCGTGTTCGAGCGGCTCCTCGGTGTCGCCGATGTGAAGCTTGCCCTCGCCGCGGAGCACCCAGACGATCTCGTCGTAGAGGTGGTAGTGCCACGGCGCCTTCCCCGGCGGGATGTACCCGACGAACATCGTCGCCCGCGTGGAGCCGTTGTGCGGCCCGTGAAGCACCTGGAACGACCGCGCGCCCGTTGCCTTGCCGGGCTCGACGTGGTCGAGGGCGACAACGGGCTCCGCCGGCCCCATCGGGGCGTGCAGGTCGGTCCCGGCTTCGAGCGTCGCGCGGACAAGGGATGCGCCATCCTGGCCTGCGACGACCGTCGTCTGCTCGCGCGCCGGCACGAGCAGCGAGCCGGCGCCGCAGAGCTCGCGGTCGCCGACGCCGCAGGATCCCGCGTGCACGAAGAGCAGCGTGTCGTCGATATCCTCGGCGATCTCCACGGACGCCCCCGGCGCGAGCCGGCGGGCTTCGAGCGCGAGCACGGAGCCCTTCTCGGAGGGAATCAGCGCGCGACGCTCCCCGTCTCCGGCGACGTCGTCCCAGCGGATCACGCGGGCCATGCTGTGAGCATATGGTCGGGGAAGCTGCGTGGGGGACAGACTCGAGTCTGTCCCTCGCATTGTCCTCAGAGAAGGAGCCATCCATGCCACTGATCCGCGTCGAGCTGTTCGACTACCGCCTCAACGAGGAGACGAGCGCAAAGTTGATCGCCGGGATGACCGACGCGCTCTGCGCCGCCACCGACGAGGGGCTCCGCGACCACACCTGGGTGATCGTGGAGGGCCACAACCCGAAGAACTGGGGGCTCGGCGGCAAGCCGTGGCCCGTCGGCGAGATGCCGCCCGGCCCGGCTTAGGCTCGCGCACCGCGCCGGTGTCCGACCTCAGTCGGACACCTTCGGCGCGCACTGCGCGGCTACCCTCGGCCGGTGCCCGCCCGGGAGGACATCCGCAACGTCGCGATCGTCGCGCACGTCGACCACGGCAAGACGACGCTCGTCGACGCGATGCTCTGGCAGTCCGGCTCGTTCCGCGAGAACC
Organism: Gaiella sp.; assembly: GCA_035716065.1. Lineage (GTDB taxonomy): Bacteria > Actinomycetota > Thermoleophilia > Gaiellales > Gaiellaceae > Gaiella. The sequence continues at coordinate 643 of DASTKF010000260.1, read as the reverse complement.
AGGACGTCGCCGAGCGCGTCATGGACTCGATGGACCTCGAGCGCGAGAAGGGCATCACGATCCTCGCCAAGAACACCGCGGTGCGCCACGGCGGGACGAAGATCAACATCGTCGACACGCCCGGTCACGCGGACTTCGGCGGCGAGGTCGAGCGGGCGCTGCGGATGGTCGACGGCGTCCTCCTGCTCGTCGACGCGAGCGAGGGTCCGCTGCCGCAGACGCGATTCGTGCTGCGCAAGGCGCTCGAGGCGCGGCTGCCCGTCGTGCTCGTCGTCAACAAGGTCGACCGGCCGGACGCACGGGTCGACGAGGTTGTGAACGAGGTCTACGAGCTCTTCCTCGACCTCGACGCCGACGAGAGCCAGATCGAGTTTCCGATCGTCTACTGCAACGCGCGGGCCGGGAAGGCCGGGCTGACACCCAGCCTTCCCAGCCTAGAAGGAACCCTGGAGCCGCTGTTCGCAACATTGCTTGCAGCCATCCCGGCGCCGTCGTTCGAAGAGGGCCACCCGCTGCAGGCGCTCGTCGCGAACCTCGACGCGTCGCCGTACGTCGGCCGGCTCGCGATCTGCCGGATCGCGAACGGCACCGTGCGCAAGGGTCAGCAGATCGGCTGGTGCCGCGTCGACGGCACGGTCGAGCG
>DASTKF010000259.1:0-2487 GCA_035716065.1 Gaiella sp. | reverse complement strand
CGTCGTCGACTACCACCTCGATCTCGGTCGCCTCCCAGCCGGAGAACACGGCGAAGGTCGCCCACAGGTAGGACGCCTTCCCGCCGAGCGCCTTCGACGTCTCGTTCGCGCGCTTCGCGATCGCACCGCTCATCCCCGCGCTCCCGACGTTCGCGAAGGACGCCGTCGCGTCCGACCCGTCCCAGGCGCGGTACGAGGCGCGCCCGACGTCGATCGTGCGGACGTCTCCCTCGAGAGCGATGCGCACAGCGTCGTCGACCTTCCGCGGGATCCCGAACGTGCGCGAGAAGTCCCAGCCGGTCCCGCGCGGGACGATGGCGACCTCCGGCTGCCGTCCGAGTCCCGCGAGGCCGTTCGCCACCTCGTTGACAGAGCCGTCGCCGCCTACCACGACGAGGAGCTCCGCACCGTCGAGCGCCGCCTCGCGGGCGAGCTCGGCGAGATGTCCCTGTCGCTCGCTGAAGAGCGTCGCTCCCTCGAGCCCGGCCGCCGCGGCGCGTCGCGCGAGCTCCGGCCAGCGCCGCCCCGTGGAGCCGTTCGCCGAGGCCGGGTTGACGAGGAAGACCGTGTGCAAGTGCTGCGCCACCGTCGACCGGTGCGGCTACGAGGCGGTCACGACGTGCAGCGCGAGCTCGGTCATCTGGTCGACGGCCGCGCGCATCTCCTCGTCGGTGATGCGGATGAACTCGCCCTCGACGACGATGTCCGAGACGATCAGCATGCAGCCTGCCTGGATCTTGCGCAACGCCCCGAGGGTGAAGAGGACGGCGGCCTCCATCTCGACGGCGAGGATCCCGCGCTCCGACCAGCGTCCGGCGAGACCCGTGTCGGGCTGGTAGAAGACGTCGCTCGAGACGATCGGGCCGACCCGCACCGGCTTGCCCAGGTGTCTCGCCTGGTGCACCGCCTCGTGGACGAGCCCGAAGTCGGCGGTGGGGGCGTGCGGCTCGCCGCCGACGTAGTGCGTCGCAGTCGCGTCGGCCGGTGTCGCGGAGAGCGCGATGATGAGGTCGCCCATCGACAGGTCCGGCTGGAGGCCGCCGCACGTCCCGACGCGCATGATCTTGGTCACTCCGAGCTGGGTGAGCTCCTCGATCACGATCGCGGCCGAGGGGCAGCCCATGCCGCTCGACTGCACCGACACCGGCTTCCCGCCGAAGGTGCCCGTGTACCCGAGCATCCCGCGCTCGGAGTTCCGCTGGACGACGTCCTCCATGAAGGTCTCGGCGATGTACTTCGCCCGCAGCGGGTCGCCGGGGAGGAGGCAGGCCTCGGCGTAGTCCCCCTTGTTCGCACGCACGTGGATTGGCATGGCGGGGAAGCCTACTCTCGTGCGCGCCTAGAGTGTCGCTCGCATGCGCGCCCGCCTCGTCGAGCCGTCCACGCGGCAGATCCTCGCCTATTGCGCGGATTCCCCCGTGGAGCGCGTCTTCCTCGAGGACGTCGCGCGGCGCGAGAGCGGCCGGTTCGTAGCGCTCGAGAACGGCGACGGCGCGCTCCATGCGCTCTGCCATCTGGGGACGAACGTCGTCCCGTCCGGCACCGGCTGCGATGCGTTCGCGGAGGTCGCCGCGCGTGTGTCGCCGCGGATGCTGATCGGCGAGCAGGGAGCCGTCACGGAGCTCTGGGACGCGGCCCGGCGCCGGCTGCCGCGCGCCCGAGAGGATCGCCTCGGCCAGCCCGTCTACGTCTCGACGACGCCGCCCGAGCCAGGAGGCACCGGCCTGCGCGTCGCGACGCGCGCCGACCTCGACGTTCTCGTGCCCGCCTGCGCGCGCGCCCACTTCGAGGAGCTCGGAGTCGATCCGCTGCGTCGCGACCCGAACGGGTTTCGCTGGCGGACGAGGGCCCAGATCGAGGAGGGACGGTCGTGGCTCTGGCTCGAGGACGGGACGATCCGCTTCAAGGCGGAGGCATCCGCATGGACGCCCGAGGCGGTCCAGCTCCAGCAAGTGTGGGTCGACCCGCCGGTGCGGCGCCGGGGCTACGCGGCGCGCGCGCTGCGCGACCTCATCCGCCTGCTCCTCGACGAGGTGCCGGCGGTGTGCCTCTTCGTGCGTGCGGAGAACGCGCCGGCGATCTGCCTCTACGAGACGGTCGGCATGGCGCACGTCCTCGACTACCGGAGCGTGCTGTTCTGAAGCGCCTGCTGCTCGTCCGCCACGGCCACGCGCGCTCGAACCTGGGCGACCACGTCAGCTCCGTGCCTCCCGGCGAGGGGTTGTCGGAGCAGGGCGCCTCCGAGGCGCTCGAGCTTCGGGCAGCGCTCGCCTCCGAGGAGGTCGACCTCGGCGTGGCGACCCCGCTGGTGCGGACCCAGGAGACGCTCGACCTCGCGCTCGGCGAGCGGCAGATCGAGCGCGTGGTGCTGCCTGCGCTGCGCGAGATCGGCTTCGGCGCGTTCGAGGGCGGGCCGCTCGCGGACTATCGGGCGTGGGCCTGGTCGCACGCGCCGGATGCGGAGTGCCCCGGCGACGGCGAAAGCAG
>DASTKF010000258.1:0-24645 GCA_035716065.1 Gaiella sp. | reverse complement strand
GCGCGAGCATGGCCACGAGGGCCGTCGCGGCGACGGTCAGAGTGCGCGTCATCTCTCTCTCCTTCGGGTCTGGTGGCGGATGCAGGTGCATACGTCCGTCATCCTTGCGCGGATTGGGCACTGTAGGGTCGGCCGGCGATGATCGCCGATGCCCACGTCGACCTCCTGATGGAGCTCGCCTACCGCGAGCGCCGGCTCGGCGAGACGAACGTCTTCGCGGACACCTGGCTCCCGCTCTTCGAGCGCGGCGGAGTCGGCCTCCAGGTGTGCGCCGTCTACGTCGACGTGACCGTGCAGCCCGAGGGCTCGCTGCGCGAGGCGCTGTCGATGGTCGCGGCGTTCCAGAACGCGCTGCGCGAGAACGACGACCGCGTGCTGCAGGTGACGTCCGCCGCCGACCTCGACGCGGTCGAGGCCGGCGAGCGTATCGGGCTGATGCTCTCGCTCGAGGGTGTCGAGTGCTTCGGCGTCGAGGCATGGCCCGCGGACGTCTTCCACGCGCTCGGCGTCCGCATGGCCGGGCTGACGTGGAACCGCCGGAACGCGTTCGCCGACGGCGCCGCCGAGGAGGGCGGAAGCCTCTCGCGGCTCGGCCGTGAGCTGGTCGACCGCCTCGTCTCGCTCGGCGTGACGCTCGACCTTGCGCATGCCTCCCGCGGCGTCTTCGCGGAGGTGCTCGAGCGGGTCGGCTCCGCGGGCGCGCCGGTCCTCTGCTCGCACGGCGGCTGCCGCGGCGTCTTCGACACGCCGCGGAACCTCGACGACGACCAGTTGCGCGCGCTCGCCGCCGCGGGCGGGCTCTTCGGGCTCATGCTGCACCCCGTCGCGATCGGGCCGGAACGGCGGACGATCGACGGCGTGATCGACCACCTCGAGCACGCGGCCTCGGTGATCGGGATCGAGCACGTCTGCCTCGGCGGCGACTTCACGAAGCGGCTGTGGGAGGCGATGCCGCCCCCACCCATGCCGAAGGACGGGCTCGCGCCGCCCGGCGTGACACCGGGCCAGGGCATCGAGGATCTGACCGGCCCGGAGTGCTATCCGGCGTTCGTCGCGGGCCTCGAGCGGCGTGGCTGGAGCGGCGAGGACGTCGAGGCAGTGACGTCGGCCAACCTCCTGCGGTTCCTGCGGGAATCCCTCTGAGAGTGCCACGCCCCCTCTCCGGCCGCGGCAGGCGGGCGGAGAGGGGGCGGGTCTCGGGACGCCGCGTGCACTTGACTCAGAGGCCGAGCGCGGTCGGCGCCTTCGGCGCCTGCGGCTCGTAGGTCGGCCGGAAGCCGAGCAGCCGGCCGAGCGGGGCGCCCATCATGAGGCCGACGCGCTGGAGCCACGCGGGCGGGAACGGCAGCCGGACGTCGTCGAAGTGGTGCTTCGCGATCACCGCGAGCCGCAGCGGGCTCGGCATGCCCTTCTTGTTGACCTTCCCGTCCTCGGCGAGGGAGAACATCGTCTCGATCAGCTGCTCGAAGCCGAGCGCGGGCCTGACCTCGCAGACGAAGTGTGCCGTCTCCTCGCCGACGTTCGAGAACGTGTGCGGGGTCCCCGCCGGGACGAGCACCCGGTCGCCCGGCTTCGCGACGAGCTTGCGCTTGCCGAGCCGGAACTCGAGCTCGCCGGCGATGACCTCGAAGGTCTCCTCCTGTGACGGATGGAGGTGCGCGGCGGCAACGGCGCCGTTCGGCTCGACGTACGTCTCGACGACGACGCACTCGCCGTTCGTGTCGGCCGACGTCGTGCGGAACACGAGCGTCTCGCCGGTGACGGAGTTGGTGATGGACTGGCCGGTGGTGATCATCTCGTCTCCTCCTGGAGCGGGTTCGCCTTTGACGCGACGCACCATCGGAGACGCCGCTTAAGATCGGCTCCAGGTCGGCTTAAGGAGGAGTTGAGAGGGGTCATGGAGTTCCGGCTGCTCGGGCCGCTCGAGGTGGTCGACGACGGCGGCGAGCCTGTCGCGCTCGGCGGCAGGCGGCCCCGGGCGGTGCTCGCGCTCCTGCTCCTCAGTCCGAATCGCGCCGTCTCGACCGAACGGCTGATCGACGCGGTCTGGGGCGAGGGTCCGCCCGCCAACGCCCGCTCGACGTTGCAGGTGCACGTCCACGCGCTGCGCAAGGCGCTCGGCGCCGACCGGATCGTGACGCGCGCGCCCGGGTATCTCGTGCGGGTCGAGCCCGGCGAGCTCGACGCCGACCGCTTCGAGCAGCTCGTCGACGCGGGGTCGTACGACGCGGCGCTCGGGCTCTGGCGCGGGCCTGCGCTCGCCGATCTGGCCGGCGAGGAGTTCGCGCACGCCGACGTGGCGCGCCTCGACGAGGCGCGGCTGGCGGCGGACGAGGCGCGCATCGGGGCCAAGCTCGAGGCCGGCCGCCACGCCGCCCTCACCGCGGAGCTCGAAGCGCTCGTGGCCGCCCACCCGCACCGCGAGCGTCTGCGCGCGCAGCAGATGCTCGCGCTCTACCGCTCGGGTCGGCAGGCGGACGCCCTGGCGGCGTACCGGGATGCGCGCACGGCCCTGGACGAGCTCGGCCTCGAGCCGTCGGCCGAGCTGCGGGCGCTCGAGCAGCAGATCCTCCGGCACGACCCAGAGCTCGACGTCGCCGCGCCGGAGACCGACGCAACGCCGCTCCCGAGCACTCTCCCGGCGGAGACGACACCGTTGATCGGCCGCGAGCTCGAGGTCGCCGCCGTGCGCGCGCTGCTGGGACGTCCGGACGCCCGCCTCGTGACCCTCACCGGGCCCGGCGGGACGGGCAAGACGCGGCTTGCGATCGCGGCCGCGGCCGATACGGCGCGGGCCGTCTTCGTCGATCTCTCCCCCGTCTTCGACCCGGCGCTCGTCCTCGCCACCGCAGCACGTGCGATCGGCGCCCCCGAGTCCCGCACAGGGAACGACCTCGAGACGCTGGTCGAGGCGCTGGGGGACGTGAGCACGCTGCTCGTGCTCGACAACTTCGAGCAGGTGCTCGACGCGGCTCCCGACGTGGCACGCCTCGTCGCCGCCGTACCGTCTCTGCGGGTGGTCGTCACGAGCCGCGCGCCGCTCCGCATCGCCGCCGAGCGCGTCTACGCGGTGCCGCCGCTGCCGATCCCCGAGGCGGGCGAGGTGACGGCCGCCTCGATCGAGCGCACGCCCGCGGTTCGCCTCTACGCCGAGCGCGCGAGCGCGACCGATCCGCGCTTCGCCGTCACGGACGAGAACGCCGCCGCGGTGGCGCGCATCTGCCGCGCGCTGGACGGGCTCCCGCTCGCGCTCGAGCTCGCGGCGGCGCGCGCGCGGACGCTCGGGCCCGAGGGCACGGCGGAGCGCCTCGGCGAGCGGCTCTCGCTCCTTTCCCGAGGCGCGCGCGACCTGCCGGAGCGGCAGCGCTCGCTCCGCGCGACGCTCGACTGGAGCGTCCAGCTGCTCGACGACGACGCGCGGCGGGTGCTCGGCTCGCTCGGCGCGTTCAGCGGCGGTGCGTCGCTCGAGGCGCTCGAGGCCGTCGCCGGCGGCATCGACGTCGTGACCGCGCTCGACGACCTTCTCGACGCGGCGCTCGTGACCCGCGTGGGCGGCGCCTCCGAACCGCGCTTCGGGATGCTCGAGACCGTCCGCGAGTACGCGGCAGAGGTGCTCGCCGCGTCGGGAGACGAGCGGGGCGTCCGCGACCGGCACCTCGCGTGGCTCCTTTCGATGGTGCAGGGCGAGGGCCTCTACTGGCATCGCCTCATGGACGCCGAATGGCTCGACCGCGTCGAGCTGGAGCACGACAACATTCGCGCGGCCTTCGCACACGCGGAGGCGGTCGGCGACCTCGAGCAGGAGCTCCAGCTCGCAGTGGCGATGCGCTACTTCTGGCGCGTCCGCGGCTACACCGAGGAAGGACGCCGGCGGCTCGAGCGTGGCGTCGAGCTCTCGCCAGGGGTCGACGACGTCGAGCTCCGCGCGCGGACCCTCGGCGAGGCAGCCGTGATGTCGTTCGTCGCCGGAGACCAGGAACGCTCGCGGGCGCTCTGGCTCGAGGCGCTCCCGATGTTCGAGGCGGTCGGCAACCGTCGCGAGATCGGGCGGGCGCTGATGGAGATCGGAGCAAGCTGGCACGCCGAGGACGAGCTCTCCCGCGCGCTCGAGTACTACGAGGCCTCGCGCGAGGCGTTCGTCGACGTCGACGACCCCAACGCGCGTGGCGTCATCGTCGCCAACCTCGGCGCGGTGTACCACGCGCTCGGCGACCTCGACGCCGCCATCGAGGCGACGACCGAGGCGCTCGCGATCGCCGAGGCGATCGGCGACGAGGACGGCGTCGCGATCTCGGTCCTCAACCTCGCGACATTCGATCTCGAGCGCGGCGACCTCGCCGCGGCGGCGGAGCACGCAGCGACCTCGCTCGAGTGCTCCGTGCGCCTGTCCTACCGGGAGGTCACCGCCTATGGCCTCGGCATCGTCGCGGCGGTCGCGGCGGAGACGGGCCGGCCCGAGGACGCCGGGATGCTCGGAGGCGCCTTCTCCGAGCACTTCTACGCGATCGGCAGCGATCCGCAGGCGGTCGAGGCCGAGCGGCTCGCTGCGACGCTGGCGCGCGTGTCGACCGAGATCGACGTCGAGGCAGCCGTGGCGCGTGGCAAGGGGCTGTCCCCGGACGAGGCCCTCGCCCTCGCGCGGGACGTGATCGCGTCGGTCGGGCCGCCGGACTGAGTCGGATCAGACGGTGATCCGCGTGCCGCTCGAGGCGGAGCGGTACAACGCGTCGATCACGCGGGCCTGCGCGACCACATCGGCACGGCCGAGAAGCGCGGGGGCGCGGCCCTCGACCGCGTCGGCGAGGTTTTCGAGCTCGCGCGTGTACGCGTCGGCTTCCTCGACCTCGACGACCTCCGTCCCGCCGTCACGACGGAGCGTCACGCGGCCGCCCCAGTCGACCCGCCACGGCGCCTCGACGACGAGCACGCCGTCCTTGCCGACCGCCTCGAGCGACTGCCTCTGCGGCGAGCGGAACGACGCCTCGAACTGGCCGACGACGTCCTCGGCGCAGCGGAGCGTCCCGTGGAACGCCATGTCGATCCCGGTCGTGCCCGTGACCTGCTCACCGCGCACGTGCTCCGGCTCTCCGGCGAGGAGGCGGATCCCGCTGACGCAGTAGCAGCCGACGTCCATCAGCGCGCCGCCGTCGAGCTCGGGCAGCGCGCGGACGTCCGAGAGGTCGTGGAGCGGGAACGTGAAGGTCGCCTTCACCGCGCACAGCCGTCCGATGGCGCCGTCGGCGACGAGCCGGGCGACCGTCGCGGTCTGCGGATGGTGGCGGTACATGAACGCCTCCGCCAGGACGAGCCCTGCGGCGTCCGCGGCGTCGAACGCTTCCTCGGCCTCGCCGGGGTGGCGCGTGTAGGGCTTCTCGCAGAGGACGTGCTTTCCGGCCGCGAGCGCCCGCATCGTCCACTCGTGGTGCATGCCGTTCGGGAGCGAGATGTAGACGGCCTCGACGCCGGCTTCGGCGAGGAGCGCCTCGTAGGAGCCGTGAGGCGTCGCGATCCCGTGCTCCGCGGCGTAGGCCCTCGCCCGCTCCGCGTCGCGGCTTGCGACGGCGACGACGTCGACCCGGTCGGTCTTCGCGGCGCCCGCCAGGATCGCGCGGTTGATGTTCGCCGTCGAGAGGAGGCCGATCCTCATGCCGGCACCCTAGCCGCGCGCAGAGCCGGGTACAGCGCACGGTACCGCTCGTGCGCCTCCCGGTAGGTGTCCGACCACGCGGTGTCCGGCTCGACCGTGTTCTTCACACGGACACACCGGGCGACCGCCTCGTCGACGTCTCGGAAGACGCCTCCGGCGACGCCGCCGAGGAGTGCGGCGCCGAGCGCCGAGCCTTCCTCGGACTCGGTCAGCTCGAGCGGGACTCCGAGAACGGATGCGACGATCTCGAGCCAGAGCCGGCTGCGCGCTCCCCCGCCGGAGACTCGCGCCGTCGCCGCCTCGACGCCGAGCGCGCGGAGCAGGTCGAGCGAGTCCGCAAGGCCGAACGCCACGCCCTCGAGCACCGCGCGGACGAGCGCGCCGCGGTCGTGGCGCAGCTCGAGCCCCACGAACGCGCCGCGGGCGTCGGGATCGGCGTGCGGCGTCCGCTCGCCGGCGAGGTACGGCAGGAAGAGGAGGCCTTCCGTCCCGGGCGGCCAGGCCTCGGCCTCGGCGATGAGGGCGTCGAACGGCACGTCCTTCGCGACCGTGTCGTGGAGCCACTGGAGCGATCCGGCGGCCGAGAGCATCACGCCCATCGCCTGCCAGGTGCCCGGGCGCGCGTGGCAGAAGGCGTGGACACGCGCCTCGGCGTCGTGCGCGTACGAGGGGAGCGGCGCGAGCACGACTCCCGAGGTCCCGAGCACGACGGAGAGCGTCCCGGGGCGCGTGGCACCGACGCCGACTGCCGCCGCCGGCTGATCTCCCCCACCCGCCGCGACCGGAGTCCCAAGTGACACAGTGTCACTTGGACTCTTCGTCACGCGGCCGGCGACGGCGGGGGACTCGAGCACCCGAGGGAGCCACTCGCGTGGGAGCTCGAGGGCGTCGAGGACCTCGGCGCTCCAGTCGCGGCGCGCGACGTCGAGGAGGAGCGTCCCCGACGCGTCCGACGCGTCGATCGCCCACTCTCCGGTCAGCCCGAGCCGGACGTAGTCCTTCGGCAGCATGACGCGCGCAATGCGCGCGTACGCGTCCTGCTCGTGCCGCCGGAGCCAGAGGAGCTTCGGCGCGGTGAAGCCGGGCAGCGCGCGGTTCCCCGTCAGCTCGATGAGGCGCTCGAGCCCGATTCGCTCCTCGATCTCGGCGCACTCGACGGCGGTGCGCTGGTCGTTCCAGAGGATCGCGGGACGGATCACGCTCCCGGTCTCGTCGAGCACGACGAGACCGTGCATCTGGCCGGAGAGGCCGATCCCGGCGATCTCGCGCCCGGCCGACACCTCGGCGAGCGCGGACTCGGCGGCACGCAGCCAGTCGTCGGGATCCTGCTCCGCCCAGCCCGGCCGCGGCGTCGACAGCTCGTACCCGCGCGTCGCGGTCGCGAGCACCTCGCCGTCCGGCGACAGCGCAAGCGCCTTGACGCCGGTCGTGCCGACGTCGATGCCCACTAACGCGGCGAAACCCATGGTTCCCCCGCGCGCCCCCGCCCCGAACCTCGGGGCTTCGTCGGAGATGTCGTCCGGCGGCGCGGGCGGAGCCGGGCTTTGCCCGGCGGGAGCCCCGGCGGGCTCGATCCGGGCGCACGCCGGAAGGAGGGGGCTCGTGGGGGAACCATGGGTTCCCCCACGCCTACGCGCCGAGCGCGGCGTACACGAGCTCGTAGGCGCGGACGGCGTCCTTGCGGGACTGCGCCTCGCGGAGCGCGGCGTCGTCGATCCGGCCGGAGACGTCCCAGATGAAGTTCCACTGCAGCACCGAGCGCTTCACCGCGGCGACGGCGTCCTCGGTGTACGGGTAGAGGTCGAAGCCGAGCCGCTCGCCGTTCTCGCCGTAGCGTGCGCGCCGCAGCTCGAGCGCGAGCTCGAGCGTCTCCATGAACGCGGTCGCACCGACCATGTTGTCGTCGTCGAACGTTCCCCAGCCGGAGTTCGCGTGCTGATGGCCGAGCAGCCCCTCCGCCGCGAGCAGCGCCGCGTACTCGCCGAGCGACTCGCCGTTCATGAGCAGGTGCTGCCAGTCCATGTTCACCTGGACGTTGTCGATCCCCTGCGCGCGCAACGTGTGGATCACGTGCAGCGTCATGCCGATGTTCCGCATGAAGATCTTCATCGCCGGCTCGGAGTTCTTGTGCTCGAGGAAGAGCTTGACGCCGTGCTTGGCGCAGGTCTCGGCCGCCTCGGCCATCCCCTCCACGAACCACTGCCACGACTGAGCGTAGGGCGTCTGGAAGGGGTAGTTGTAGCCTTCGATCCCGGGCCAGCAGATCATGTTCGCGCCCACGGCTCCTGCCATCTCGGCCGTCTCGCGGGTGAGGCGTCGCGCCTCGGCGCGCGTGGCCGGGTCGACCGACGTCAGCCCGCCCTTCCCGAACCGCGCGTCCGTATGCAGCCCGGTGCAGACCGTCGCGATGCCGTGGCCGTCGAGCGCGTCGCGCACCTCGTCGAGGTTGTGCGGGTTGAGCTCGCCCGGATAGTGGAACTCGTAGTCGTCCATCAGGTCGCCGAGCCCCTCCACCGCACGCCGCACCTTCACCGCGATCGGCTCGTTCGTGTACTCCGGCTGGTAGCCGCCCGGGACGAAGCGCGTGATCATGGGACCGAGCGCCCAGATGCCGAGGGACGTCCTCACGTCAGCGTCCCGCCCGCACCTGGAGCCGCCGCGCGATGGTGTCGAGCGTGACGGCCAGAAGGAGGATGATGCCGGTGACCACGTAGATCGTGCCGGTGCTGTAGCCGCCGATGTTGAGGCCGTTGGCGATCGTCGCGATGACGAGAGCGCCGAGGAGCGCGCCGCGCACCTCGCCGCGTCCGCCGAAGAGGCTGACGCCGCCGATCACGGCTGCCGAGATCGCGTCGAGCAGAAGCGTGCCCCCGCCCTGGTTCAGGTTCACCGACTGGAGCCGTGCCGCGAGGACGATGCCGCCGACGCCGGCCATGACCGACGAGATCACGAACACGATGACCCTGACGCGCGGGACGTTGATCCCGGCCCGCCTCGCCGCCTCGGCGTTCCCGCCGACGGCGTACACGTGACGACCGAACGCGGTGCGCTTCGCGAGATACGTGAGGCCGACAAGGAAGATGACCATCAGAAGCGCGGCCAGCGGAAGGCCGAGCGGCCGGTAGCACGTCTCGGTGAGTGGCGTGCCCTCCGGGCAGGCGGTCGGGCGGCGGGCGTGGTTGCAGATGGCGACCGTGCCGAAGCTCGCAACGGCAACGCCGGCGAGCTTTGCGAGCGCCGTCCCGGTGCCGGCGGACAGGCCGGCCCGGCGGAGTCCGAGGGCGCCGCTGAGCGCGACCATCCCGTACAGGAGGGTGATCGCGGCGGCGATGAGCCAGCCGACGTTCGCGGAGAAGTAGTACGTCGCGGCGTAGTTGATCCAGTTGTCCTCGATGATGATCGTGTCGCGCGCCTGGAGGACCTTGAGAATCACGCCCTGCCAGATGAGCAGGCCGGCAAGCGTGACGACGAATGACGGCACCCCGATTCTCGCCACGACAGTGCCCTGTGCGAACCCGATCACGGCGACGATCGCGAGACCGAGCAGGATCGCGAGCCAGCCCGGGTAGTCGTGCGACGACGCGGGCAGCTGGAACTCGGCGACCGCCACCGCGCAGATGCCGCTCACGTACGCGATCGAGAGGTCGATCTCCCCGAGCAGCAGCACGAAGACGACGCCGAACGCGATCATGGTCGTCCCCGCCATCTGGAGGATGACGTTCGTGAAGTTCGCCGCCGTGAAGAAGTTCGTCGCGCTGAACGCGAAGTAGGTGATGATCAGGATCTCGCCGAGGACGACCGGCAGGACGCCGAGATTTCCGGAGCGGACGTTCCCCTTCGTGCGCTCCCAGAACCCGCCTTGCCCGACCGCGTCGGTGTCGGGCGCCTCGATCCCCGGGGCGACGATCTCCGCCTCGGAGCTCATAGCGCGTCTCCGGCGGTCTCGGCGACTCCCGCGACCTTCGTGGGGATCCCTGCCGTGATCGCGGTGACGACCTCCTGCTGCGTCGTCGTCGCGCGGTCGTACACGCCCACGTCGCGTCCAAGGCGAAGGACGGTGATGCGGGTCGCGACCTCGAAGATGTCGTGGAGGTTGTGCGAGATGAGGACGACGGCGAGACCCTGCTCGGCGAGACGCTTCACGAGCTCCAGCACCTGCCGCGTCTGCGCGACCCCGAGTGCCGCGGTCGGCTCGTCGAGGATCACGAGCCGCGAGTTCCACTGCACGGCCTTCGCCACCGCGACCGACTGGCGCTGCCCGCCCGAGAGCGACGCGACCGGCTGGCGGATCGAGCGGATCGTGGTGACGGCGAGCCCGCGGAGTGTCTCCGTCGTCCGCTGCTCCATGACCGGCTCCTTCAGCCGGAAGAACCAGTCGCGCTCCTCGCGGCCGAGGTACATGTTCTGGACCACGTCGAGGTTGTCGCACAGCGCGAGGTCCTGGTAGACGACCTCGATCCCGAGCCTCGCCGCGTCCTTCGGGCTGTGGATCGTGACCGGCTTGCCGTCGAAGACGATCTCGCCCGAGTCGTAGCCGTGGATGCCGGCGATGCACTTGATGAGCGTCGACTTGCCCGCGCCGTTGTCGCCGACGAGCGCCATCACCTCGCCCTCGCGCACCTCGAAGTCGACTTCGGTCAGCGCCTGCACCGACCCGAACGTCTTCGACAGGTCGCGGATCTCGAGAAGTGGGGTATCGGTCACGGGTCGACTCTGGAGGACGGTGGAGGCACCCGGAGGTGCCTCCACCGCGATCGTCGATCTACTTGCAGTACTTCTTGAACTGCCCCGAGCACACGTCGCTGCGCTTCAGGAACTTGTCCTTGAAGAGGCGCGTGTAGTTGGCCTTCGTGATCGAGACCACCGGGATCACGAGCGTCGGCTGCTTCTTCGAGCCGTTCGGCCGCGTCGAGTTCGACTTCGGCTTCTGGCCCTTGAAGAGCGCGACGGCCGCGGCCGCGGCCGCGTTCGCCTCGTCGGGCACGTACTTGTAGACGGTGTTCGTCTGCCAGCCCGAGATGATGTTCTGCACACCCTGGACGGTCGCGTCCTGCCCGCTCAGCCCGATGGGCTTCAGGCCCTTCGCCTTCAGCGTCGCGACGACCGCGCCGGCGATGTTGTCGTTCGCCGCCACGACGCCCTGGATGTTGTTGTTCGTCTGGACCAGCATCTGCTCGAAGATCGTCTGTGCGTTCTTCGAGTCCCAGTCCGGCACGAACTTCGCCGGGCCCTTCGTGACCTTCTTCACCTTGAACAGCGGGTTCAGGACGTCGTCGTTCCCGCTCTTGAACCAGAACGCGTTCGCGTCTGTGGGACCACCCCACAGCTGGGCGATGACGCCCTTCGGCCCGTACGTCTTCTTCGCCACCATGCCGCTGATGACGCCGCGCGCCTGGATGCGACCGACCTGGTTGCCGTCGAACGAGATGTAGACGGATCCCGTGCCGCCGACGATCTGCCGGTCGTAGTCGATCGTCTTGCCACCGGCCGCGTTGAACTTCTTCTGGATGGCGATCGACGTGCCCGTGTCGAGCGACGTGATGATGCCGACCTTGGCGCCGTCGTTGATGCACTGCTCCGCCTGAGCGAGCTGCTTCTGCTGCTGGCCGAGAGCGTTCACGACCGTCGCTGTCAGCTTGGCCTTCTTGAAGGCGGCGACGAACGCCGGCTTGTCGAACTGCTGCCAGCGCACGGACGACGTCGTGTCCGGCAGCAGGACGCAAACCTGCGTGCCCGCTGTGGTCTTCGCGCTCTTTCCGGCTGCACCGCCGACCATGAGACCCAAGGCAGTCACGGCCACCAGAAGCGCAATGCTGAGTTTCTTCACTCCTTGCCCTCCTTCATCGTCAGAGCCTCCCGCGCGGACGCTACTCCGTCCGACGCGGCTGTACAACGAACGTGCAATCCCTACCGGCGCGCGATCGCAACCTCCCTCCTGGGCCGTTCGCCCTCCGGCGCGGGACGGCCGCGTCGGAGGCGCCTGCGCGCGGCCGGCACCGACCAAGGCGCGTCGAGGACACGGTGGAGCGACAGTGCCGCCGCGCCGCGCACGGCAGCGCCGTCGCCGAAAGCCGAGGGGAGGACGACGAACGTCCCGGAGCGCGCGGCGAGGGAGCGCTCCTGCAGCGTCCCGCGCACGGCGTCCTCGAGCCACGGCGCGAGCGGGCCGAAGCAGCCGCCGAGCACGACGGCCTGGACGTCGAAGAGGTTGAACGTCGACGCGAGCGCGATGCCGAGCGAGCGTCCCGCGTCCTCCAGCGCACGGACGACCTCGGGTGTGCCGGACCCTGCCCGGCGGACCAGCTCGTCCGTCAGGCTGCGCGTCCGACCCGCGACGGGCGAGACGCCCGCGGCACGGGCGATCGACTCCTGTCCGACCAGCGTCTCGACGCACCCGCGGCTGCCGCACGCGCACAGGGCGCCGTTCGGGTCGACGGAGACGTGACCGAACTCGCCGCCGAAGCCGTGGGAGCCGCGAAACAGGCGACCGCCGAGCACGATGCCGCCGCCCACGCCGACCTCGCCGAAGACGCACACGAAGTCGTCGATCCCCACGGCGGCGCCCGTCCAGTGCTCTGCGAGCGCCGCGAGGTTGGACTCGTTCTCGACGTGGACGGGGAGCCCGAGCCGCTCCTCGAGCTCGGCTGCGACGGGAAGGTCCTCCCAGCCCAGATTCGGGGCGAAGACGACGGTGCCCGACGCCTCCTCGACGAGCCCCGGGACCGCGACCGAGACGCCGATCGTGCGCAGCCCGTCGCGGTCGACGGCCTCTATCGCCGTCCGGGCCGCGCGTGCCAGCCGGTCGAGCACGGGCCCCGGCGCCGAGCCTCGGTTGTCGCGGTACGAGCGGCGCTCGTAGCGCACGGCGCCGGTCAGGTCCTCGACGGAGACCGCGACATAGTCGACGTTGACCTCGAGCCCGACGCCGACGACGACGTCGGCGAGCTCGAGCTCGACGCCGGGGCGACCGACGCCGCGAGGCGACGTCGTCTCACCCGTCTCCCGCAGCAGCTCGAGCTCCATCAGCTCGGTGACGAGGCTGGACACTGTGCCGCGCGTGAGGCCCGTGTCCGCCGCGACCCGCGCCCGCGACAGCGACCCTCCTGCCGCCACGTGACGCAGCACGACGCCGAGGTTCGCCCGTCGCACGGTGGTCTGGTCGGCGGGCAGCACTGCCCGGCGCTCGAATGTCATCGGGCGGCCGGGGTCACGCGGGGGATGGGCGAGGCGTCATGTCAGGCGGACGGGTTTGTATGGAAGGCGCACAAACTAAACGGGCCGTCAGGCCGGTGTCAACCGGCGGTCAGCGGACGTGACGGACGACGTCGTCGAGCGGGCGGCGATTCGCCCGGCCGCTCCACTCCTCGGGAGTCCGCGAGCCCGGCTCGCGACTGCGCTCCGGGATCCCGAAGGTGAGCACGATCACGAGCGTCTCGTCCTCGCCGAGGCCGAGCGCGGCGTGCGCCGCGTCGGGGTCGGCGACGCCGTTCGGGCAGGAGGAGACGCCCTCGTTCCACGCCGCGAGGAGCATGTTCTGCGCGGCGCGCCCCGCGTCGAACTGCGCCCGCCGCTTCCCCGTCATCGCGACACCGACGACAAGGCCGGCGCCGAGGACGTTGTCGGGCACGTAGACCGACCGTGCGAGCTCCTCGATGCGCTCGCGGGTGTCCGGAACGACGAACAGCCACGGCTGGCGGTTCGACGCCGAGCCCGCGAGGCGGCCGGCGTCGAGAATGCGTGCGGCGACGTCCTCGGGAAGGGGCTCGGGCCTGTAGCGGCGCTCGTCGCGGCGACTGGCGATCGCGAGGAACGTGTCCACGTGAGTAGCGTAGGCGCGCGATGGCAGACCAGGCGACGGTGAGCCTCCTCCGCTGGCTGCGCAGGCAACTGCGCGAGCCGACGCCGCAGCGCGAGCATCTCGAGGCTGCGGTCGCGAACGACGATCCGGCCGAGGCGAGGCGCCTGCTCGAGACCTTCGACTTCACCCCCGCACAGCGCGGTCACGTCAAGCAGCTGATCGACGAGTGGGAGCGAAGCCGTGGCCGCCGCTAGCGCCCGCGCAGCGAACGAGGAGGTCGTCCGCCGGATCTTCGGCGCGTTCGCGCAGAAGCAGGGCTTCGCGCTCCGCGACCTGTTCGCTCCCGATGCGGTGTGGATCGTGCCCGGCAAGGGGACGATGGCAGGCGTCCACCGCGGTCGCGAAGCGATCTTCCGCTTCCTCGCGCGGCTCCCGAGAGAGACCGGCGGGACGTACTCCTCGAAGCTCGTCGACGTGCTCGCGAGCGACGACCGGGCGGCTGCGCTGTACCGCGCCTCGGGCGAGCGCCACGGCCGGCGGCTCGACCTCGACCAGGTGCTCCTCTTCCGGATCGACGACGGCGTGGTCCGCGAGGTGCTGGCGCTGCCGTCCGACCCTGGCGCGTTCGAAGCCTTCTGGGCGTAACACTCCGGGACCGCACGCTGCGTACCATCAGTCGCCGATGAGCGCTCCCGCGATCGCGGCGGGCCGGCCGACGGTGCGGATTCGCGGCACGGCCTACCCCGTGCTGCTGCCGACGTGGCGCGACCCACGGCTGCACCTCGCAAGCGTCATCGTCACCCTGCAGGTGCTCGGGCAGACCGCGTTCGACTTCCGGCTCTCGATCGCGCAGATCCTCGTCTCGCTCGTGACGTGCGCCGTCCTCGAGGTGTCGATCGCCTTCCGCCGCCAGCACGTCCTGATGTGGCCCGCGAGCGCCCTGCTCACGGGGAACGGCGTCGCGTTCGTCCTGCGCGTCCCGGGCACCGAGCACGGCGACTGGTGGAGCATGAACGGCTGGTGGATCTTCGCGGGAACGGCGGCGGTCGGGCTGCTCTCGAAGTACGTGATCACGTTCCGGGGCCGGCACATCTTCAACCCCTCCAACTTCGGTCTCGTGCTCTGCTTCGTCCTCCTCGGCCCCGAGCGCGCTGACCCGCTCGCGTTCTGGTGGGGGCCGATGTCGGTCTGGCTCGCGCTCGCACTCGTGCTCATCGTCGGTGGCGGGCTCGCGATCCTCTCGCGCCTGCACCTCGTCGGCATCGCCGCCGGCTTCTGGCTGACGTTCGCGGCGGGTGTCGCCGTGCTCGCGGCGACGGGACACGAGATGACCGCCGCCTGGCACCTCGGCCCGATCGCCGGCCTCGACCTCTGGTGGCTGCTCGTCACCTCACCCGAGGTGCTCGTCTTCCTCTTCTTCATGATCACCGACCCGCGGACGATCCCGGACAGCCCCCGCGCGCGCCTGGTGTACGCCGTGTCGGTCGGTCTCCTGGCCACCCTGCTGATCGCGCCGTGGACGAGCGAGTTCTCGGCGAAGCTCGCCGTGCTCGGCGCGCTGACGATCGTCTGCGCCGCACGGCCGTTGTTGCTGGTCGTCGCCGACCGGACGCGCCTCGGCCGCGTGACCGACTGGTCGCCCGTCCGCGTGGGCGGGGCGGCCGCGGTGGCGCTCACCGTGGTCGTCGTGGCGGGCCTCGTGTCGTCGCCTGCGTCCACGGCGCCCACGGCGCTCGCGACCGGGCGCGTCCCGGCGGTGAGCACCGCCAGGACGCAGGGGCTCGCCCCGATCGACCGTACGACCGCGCGGCGGATCGCCGCCGACCTCGTCACCGATCTCGAGAGCGGCTCCTCGGCACTCCGGGCCCGTGATCGCGCGGCCGCGAAACGCGGCGCGACGGGCGACTGGCTGTCCGAGCTCTGGGGCCGCATGGACAGGTCGAAGGGCAGCTCGATCGACGTGCCGATCTACGAGGCGGAGCGCGTCGGGCTGCGGCTCGAGCCGGGCAAGGGACAGGGCCCGCCGCTCGTGGTCGCGACGCTCCACGGCACGTCGCAGACGGTGCGATACGCCGCGGGGGACGGCCGCTTCATGTTCCGGAGCGCCCCGCGAGACGTCGTCCGCACGTTCGAGCTCGTCCAGAGCGGCAGCCGGTACCTCGTGACGGGCGTGCGGGGCGGCGCGGCCGGCCGTCCGACGGTGGCCGCGGTCGCCGCGCCGTTCACCCTGACGGACGTCGCGCCGAGGGTGGGCCTCGATCTCCGCCACGGCGCCTTCCGCTTCGGCGTGAGCGGCGACGAGGGCGCCATGATGGGCGGCGGCCTCTGCTGGCTCGACTACGACAGCGACGGGTGGATGGACCTCTACGTCGTCAACTCGTACGCGGACAGCGACATCGGGCGCTACGTCGCCGGCGGCGGGCTGCCGCAGAGCCGGCTCTTCCACAACGCGCACGGACGGTTCGTGGACGTCACGAAGAAGACGCGCACGGGTCTTGCGGTACGTGGCTCGGGCTGCGTCGCCGCCGATCTTGACGGCAACGGGACGACCGATCTCGTCGTCACGACCGCAGGCTACGACGCAGCGCGGGACGCGTTCGACGCCGTCCTCTGGAACAACGGCAACGGGACGTTCACCGAGGGCGCGAAGGCGGCAGGCATCGACGAGCCCGGCTGGCACACGGGCGCCGCCGTCGCCGACGTGAACGGCGACGGGCGCCTCGACGTGTTCGTCGCCGGCTACACCGACCCGAACCACCCGCTACCCGGATCGCAGTCCGGCTTCCCCGCGAACCGCGCGGCCGTCCGCGACCTCCTCTACCTCAACGTCGGCGCGAGCGGCGGGTACCCGCGGTTCCGCGAGGTCGGCCGCGCCGCCGGGCTCGAGCCGCACGGGCTCGACCACGGCCTCGGCGCGACGTTCACCGACGTGAACGGCGACGGCCGGCCCGACCTGTTCGTGGCGAACGACCTCGATCCCAACCGGCTCTACCTCAACCTGCCCGCGAAGAACGGCCTCGGCTTCCGGCTCGTCGAGGAAGGCCGGGAGTTGGCGCTCGATGACTCGAATGCCGGCATGGGGATCGCGGCGGGCGACTTCTCCGGCGATGGGCTGGAGGATCTCTTCGTGACGAACTCCCGCGGCCAGCTGCACGCCGTCTACCGCAGCCGCCTGGGTAAGCCGTTCGCGGACGCTCGGCCGGACTTCGTGGGCTCGCTGGGGCGGACGTTCACCGGGTGGGGCGTCACGTGGGCCGATCTCGACAACGACGGCACCCCGGAGCTCGCGATGGCGAACGGCGCGATCCCGGTCACGAGCCTCGCGAAGGACGCCGAGCCGGTGCGCGTGCTCACGACCGACGGCGCCTCGGTGCGCCCGCTCGCGGTCGGCCCGATCGCGCCGCGGAACGGGCGCGGCCTCGCGGCGGCGGACTTCGACAACGACGGCGACCTCGACCTCGCTGTCGGCTCGGTCGGCGGCGCGGTGCAGCTGCTGCGGAACGACGGCGGGTCGCAGGAGGGCCACTGGCTCGAGGTGTCGCTGCGCCGGTTCGTCCCGGGCACGGTCGTGACGGCCGTCCTCTCCGACGGCCGGCGGCTCGTGCAATCCGCGCGCGCGGGGTCGAGCTACCTCTCCTCCGAGGACCCGCGGCTCCACTTCGGTCTCGGCAAGGAGACACGCGTCGCCGAGCTCGTCGTCCGCTACCCCGACGGCCGGGTCGTGCGGCTCCGCGACGTGGCCACCGACCGCCTGCTCTCGGTCGGCGAGTAGTCTGCCCGGCGTGCGCGGCCGGTTTGGAGCAGTGCCGACGGCGGCCCTCGTCGATGCCTTGGACGAACTCGGGCTGCGCACGCAGACCCTCCCACCGGTGATCTCTGCGATCACGCGCGGGATGCGGGTAGCGGGACAAGCGTTCACCGTTGAGGGCGCCCCGTCGGCGCACGACGATTGGGACGCCGCGATCCGGAAGACGCTCGCGATGCTCGGCGACGTGCCGGCCGGGCACGTCGCCGTCTACCAGTGCAACCAGGAGACCTCTGCGCACTTCGGCGAGCTTTCGGCAACGGCGCTCGCCGCCCGCGGCGTCGCGGGGTGCGTGATCGACGGCGGCTGCCGCGACGTCCGGCTGATCGATGGGATCGGCTTCCCCGTCTTCACGCGGTTCGTGACGCCCGAGGATTCCACGTGGCGCTGGGAGGTGACCGCCACGCAGCAGCCCCTCACGATCGGCTCGGTCCTCGTCAGGCCGCTCGACTGGGTCGTCGGCGACGAGGACGGCGTCGTCGTCGTGCCCGCGGACGCCGCCGTCCAGGTGCTGCGGGCGGCCGAGGGGAAGGTCGGGACCGAGAACGAGATCCGCGATGCGGTGCGGAAAGGCATGCTGCCGCTCGAGGCGTACGAGCGCTTCGGGACGTTCTGAGCCCCCCCGGGTACGGTCGCAGAGCAGCGGCGCTCAGGGCGCCTCAGCGAGATCCGAGGCGAGGAGCGAGAACATCACGCTGTCGCGTCGCCCGCTCGGCGTTGCCATCCAACCGCGCAGCATTCCCTCCCGCGTGAAGCCGGCGCGCTCGGCAACGCGCTGCGAAGCGACGTTGTCCGGTGCCGTCGTGAGCTCGAGCCGATACACGCCCAGCTCGTCGAATGCCCAGTGGGCTACGAGCAGCACCGCGAGCGTGGCTACTCCACGACCACGGACCTCGGCTCTGACCCAGTAGCCTAGGCTGGCAAGGGCCGGGTCGCCGGTCGTGAGATGCAGCTCGACCAGACCTAACGGCTCCCCGTCATTTGCGCCCTCGACGACGAAGACGGCTTCTGTCTCCGAGGTCCAGCCCCGGTCGACACGCGCCAGGAACGACCGCGCGTCAGCCTCGGTGTACGGCGTTGGCAACCCGATGAATCGCGCGATCTCCGGGTCGTTGCACGCCGATGTGATCCACGCGGCGTCGTCATCGTTCGGCAGGCGCAGCACGACGCCGTCACCCCCGAGCGCGGGATCAGGGACGCCCAGGACCAAGGCAGGAGCATAGACAGTTGCCGAGAGCCGTCCGGCCCACGCACCTTCACAGGACCAGAAGCTGTCGCGGCCGGAGGGCGGCTTCGCCGCCCGGGAGGCCAGGAGCGTGGCGGGGCCGAGCGCTAGAGGAGGGGGCTCGTGGGGAACCCGGGGTTCCCCCACGCTACTGCCCCCAGCCCGGCTCGCGGCCGGCGGCGCCGAGGGTCTCGAGCACGACCTCGATCAGGCGGTTCGAGGAGAGGACGTGCTCGCGGGCGAGCGTTCGGGCCGCCTGTGCGCTGCCCGCCGAGATCGCCTCGCGGATGGCGCGGTGCTGGAGGTCGTTCTTGGCGTAGAGCTCGTCGAGCTCGGCCCGCGCGCGCCAGGCGCGGTCGCCGATGAACGTCCTGCGCGCGCCCTTCGCGATGCGCTCGACGAGCGGCAGCTCAGCGACGCGGTAGATCACGTCGTGGAAGGCGTAGTTCGCCTGCATCCATTCGACGAACAAGGCGGCGTCGCGAGGCGCACCGGAGCGGGCCTGGTCGCGTAGCTCGAGCGTCAGCTCGCCGAAGCGCCGCTCGATCCGGTCCATCTCGGCGAGGTCGTCGGGCGTCATCTTCGGCGTCGCGACCTCGGTGGCGAGCGCCTCGAGCTCGGCACGGACGAGGAACGCCTCGCGCAGCTCGTCCGCGGAGATCGAGCGGACGCGGACGCCGCGGTTCGGCTCGAACGAGACGAGACCGAGCGCGGCGAGACGGCGGAGCGCCTCGCGCACCGGTGTCCGCGACACCTCGAAGCGCTCCGAGAGCGTCTCCTGGCGGAGCACCGCCCCGGGTGGGATCGCACCGCTGACGATCTCGTCCTCGAGGATCCCGGCAATGTCGTCGGCTTTCGTGGAGACGGTGCTCACGCGGCGATTCTAGCGATCCGCATCCCGTTCTCCTCTTACTGGATCCAAAATTGACCGATATGGACACTTGCGGATGGCAAGTCGCGTGTTTAGGATCCGAAAATGGAGAAATTGGATCCGAAAGGACACGCATGACGACCGATAGCACCATCCTCCGGCCCTACTCCCGCGACGACGTCGAGCGCCTGCGCGGCTCGGTGCGCGTCGAGCACACGCTGGCGCGGCTCGGGGCCGAGCGCCTGCGGACGCTGCTCGCCGAGCGCGAGTGGGTCGCCGCGCTCGGCGCGATGACGGGCGGCCAGGCGGTGCAGATGGTGCGGGCCGGGCTCGAGGCGATCTACCTCTCGGGCTGGCAGGTCGCCGCGGACGCGAACCTCGTCGGTGGGACGTATCCCGACCAGAGCCTCTACCCCGCGAACTCGGGTCCCGCGCTGGCGCGTCGAATCAACAACGCGCTCCTGCGCGCCGACCAGATCGCGCACGCGGAGGGCGGCGGCGAGACGACCTGGCTCGCACCGATCGTCGCCGACGCGGAGGCGGGCTTCGGGGGGCCGCTCAACGCGTTCGAGATCATGAAGGCGTACATCGAGGCGGGAGCCGCGGCCGTCCACTTCGAGGACCAGCTCTCCTCGGAGAAGAAGTGCGGGCATCTCGGCGGCAAGGTGCTCGTCCCGACGAGCCAGTTCGTGCGCACACTCGTCGCGGCCCGGCTCGCGGCGGACGTGCTCGACGTGCCGTCGCTCATCGTCGCCCGCACGGATGCGCTGTCGGCGACGCTGCTGACGAGTGACGTGGACGAGGCGGATGGCGAGCTGTGCACCGGCGAGCGGACGCCCGAGGGGTTCTTCCACGTCCGCGACGGGATCGAGGCGGCGATCGCGCGCGGCCTCGCCTATGCGCCGTACGCCGATCTCGTCTGGTGCGAGACGTCGAGGCCGGACATGGAGGAGGCGGAGCGATTCGCCGCGGCGATCCACGAGCGCTATCCCGGCAAGCTCCTCGCGTACAACTGCTCGCCGTCCTTCAACTGGCGCGGCCACCTGAGCGACGTGGAGATTGCCGGCTTCCAGCGCGACCTGGCGCGGATGGGCTACCGCTTCCAGTTCATCACGCTGGCCGGCTTCCATGCGCTCAACCTCTCGATGTTCGAGCTCGCGAGCGGCTACCGCGACGACGCGATGACCGCGTACGTGGCACTGCAGGAGCGCGAATTCTCACTCGAAGAGTCCGGCTACACGGCTACCCGCCACCAGCGCGAGGTCGGCGCCGGCTACTTCGACCAGGTGATGCAGGCCGTCTCGGGCGGGGCGTCGTCGACGCTCGCGCTCACGGGCTCGACCGAGGAAGCACAGTTCCACGAGGAGAGGAGCGCAGCATGACGCCGACGACGCTGATCCGCGAGAAACCGGTCAAGCCCGCTGCACGCCCTGCGACGGAACCGCGGCCGACCATCGTCACGCGGGCCGAGTCCGCCCTGTGCACGTGCCCGGAGCCGTGCGAGCGCGACCACGAGCACGACTGACCGGACACCGCCGCTTCCACCCGATCCAAGTGACACTGTGTCACTTGCGCCCCGTGGAAGCGGCGGTGTCTGGGATGATCCCGGCATGAGGGTCGACGACGTCCTGACACCTGACGCGGTCTCGTTCCTGACCGACCTCGAGCGCGAGTTCGAGGGGCGCCGGCGCGAGCTGCTGGCGCGTCGTGCGGAGCGGCTCGAGCGACTCGGGAACGGCGAGCTCCCCGATTTCCTCCCGGACACGGTGGGCGTCCGGGAGGGGGACTGGCGGATCGCGTCGTTCCCGGACGAGATAGCCGACCGTCGCGTCGAGATCACAGGCCCGGTCGACCGGAAGATGGTCATCAACGCGCTCAACTCGGGAGCGAAGGTGTTCATGGCCGACTTCGAGGACGCCAACTCGCCGACGTGGGAGAACTGCATCGAGGGCCAGCGGAATCTCACCGACGCGCTCGAGCGCACGATCGAGCTCGACACGGGCGAGAAGCGCTACACGCTGAACGACGACGTCGCAGTCCTGTTCGTGCGGCCGCGCGGCTGGCACCTCGAGGAGCGGCACTTCGAGGTCGACGGGCGGCCGATGTCGGGCTCGCTCTTCGACTTCGGCCTCTACTTCCTCCGCAACCACGGGCGGAACGGGCGCTACTTCTACCTGCCGAAGCTCGAGTCACACACGGAAGCGCGGCTGTGGAACGACGTGTTCGCCTGGACGCAGGAGCGACTCGGGGTCGAGCGCGGGACGATCAAGGCGACCGTCCTGATCGAGACGATCCTCGCCGCCTTCGAGATGGACGAGATCCTGCACGAGCTGCGCGACCACTCCGCCGGGCTCAACGCCGGCAGGTGGGACTACATCTTCAGCGTCATCAAGAAGCTCGGCCATCGACCCGAGTTCGTGCTTCCGGACCGGGCGGACGTGACCATGGCCGTCCCGTTCATGCGCTCCTACTGCGAGCTGCTGGTGAAGACCTGTCACCGGCGGAGCGCCCATGCGATGGGCGGGATGGCGGCGTTCATCCCCTCCCGCCGCGACGCCGAGGTGAACGCAGTCGCCCTCGAGAAGGTGCGCGAGGACAAGGACCGCGAGGCGTCACAGGGCTTCGACGGGACGTGGGTGGCGCACCCCGATCTCGTCCCGGTCGCGATGGAGTCGTTCGACCGGGTGCTCGGCGACCGGCCGAACCAGATCGACCGGCAGCGCGACGACGTGGAGATCCGCTCCGCGGATCTCCTAGATGTCAAGGCTACGCCTGGAGAGATCACCGAAGCCGGGCTCCGCAACAACGTGTCCGTCGGGATCCAGTACCTCGCCGCGTGGCTTCAGGGTGCCGGCGCAGTCGCGATCAACAACCTCATGGAGGACGCTGCAACGGCCGAGATCTCTCGTTCGCAGATCTGGCAATGGCTCCGCCACGACCGCGTCACCGAAGACGACGTGCGGCGCATCACAGAGGAGGAGATCGCAAGCCTCGGCGACGGCTACGGCGACGCGCGAGCGCTGTTCGAGCGCGTCGCGACGCAGCCCGACTACGTCGAGTTCCTCACGCTGCCCGCCTACGACCGGCTGCTCGCCGTCGAGCCGGCCTGATCGCCCTCAGGGGCGCAGCGACGCCCAGGGCTCGTCGGCGGCGACGTCGACGGCCGCGTAGCCGTCTCCCTCCACCGCCGGGGAGAGGATCGCGAGGATCTTCGCCGACTTACCGGTCTCGTTGTACGTCGCGTGAA
Source organism: Gaiella sp. (assembly GCA_035716065.1). Taxonomy (GTDB): domain Bacteria; phylum Actinomycetota; class Thermoleophilia; order Gaiellales; family Gaiellaceae; genus Gaiella. The sequence continues at coordinate 2,052 of DASTKF010000258.1, read as the reverse complement.
CCGCATCGGCCGGGATCACGACCGCGTCACCCGCCGTCAGCGTCTGCGACTCCGACTCGACCCACTGCTCGATCGTGCCCTCGAGGACGTAGATCACTTCCTCCTGGCCGGGGTGGAAGTGGAACGGGTGCGCCTTCCCGGGGAGGAACGTCGCCTCGATCGCGACGATCCCTTTCAATCCGTCGCGCGGGCCAGACACCTGGGCGAAGACGCCCCAGTCGTGCTCGTCGCGGCGAATACCGGAGGCCGGCCTGAAGCGCGTCATGCCGCGCCCCCAACCGGTATCGCCTTGAAGCGGCGCATGTTCTCGGTCATCGCGGTCTCGGTCGGGAGCCGTTCCATCGACGAGGCGCCGAAGAAGCCGACGACGCCCTCGGTCCTCGCGAGCACGTAGGCGGCGTCGTCCGGCTCGGCGATCGGCCCACCGTGGCAGAGGACGATCACCTCCGGGTTGACCTCCTTCGCCGCGTCGTGCATCGCCTGGATCAGCGGCACGCAGTCGTCGAGGGTCTTCGCCGTCTCGGCGCCGATCGCTCCGCCGGTCGTCAATCCCATGTGCGGGACGAGCACGTCCGCCCCAGCCTCCGCCATCGCAACGGCCTCGTCCACCGTGAAGACGTAGGGCGCGGTGAGCATGTCCTTCTCGTGGGCGAGCCGGATCATCTCGACCTCGAGCCCGTAGCCCATGCCGGTCTCCTCGAGGTTCTGCCGGAACGTCCCGTCGAAGAGGCCAACGGTCGGGAAGTTCTGCACCCCGCTGAAACCGATGCGGCGCACCTCGTCGAGGAACACGTCCATCAGGCGGAACGGGTCGGTGCCGCAGACGCCCGCGAGCACGGGCGTCTCCTCCACGATCGGGAGCACCTCGCTCGCCATGTCGACGACGATCGCGTTCGCGTCACCGTACGGCAGCAGGCCCGAGAGCGACCCGCGCCCGGCCATCCGGTAGCGGCCCGAGTTGTAGATGATGATCAGGTCGGTGCCCCCCGCCTCGGCGCACTTGGCCGAGAGCCCCGTCCCCGCACCGGCGCCGATGATCGGCTTGCCCGCGTCGATCTGTGCCCGCAGCCGGGCGAGTGCCTCGCCTCTGGTCATGCCCTCTCTCCGATCAGCTCGTGGAGCCGGTTCGCCATCGCGAGCGCGAACTCCGGCGCGTTGACATCGAGCTCGAGCTCGTGCACCTCCACCCTGGACGTGTCGACGAGCTCGCGCAGCGTCGAGAAGAGCGCCTCGTCCGCCTCCGCGTCGTGAAAGACCTGGCCCTCCGTCGCGATCGCGGACACACCGCGCAGCGGCACGTAGAGCACCGTCGGCCCGTCCGCAGCGTTCAGCTTCCCGGCGACGATCCGCGCGATCTCCCGGCACTCCTCCGGCGTCGTCCGCATCAGCGTGATCGTCGGGTTGTGGACGTAGAGGTTCCGGTCGCGATAGCGCTCGGGCACCGAGTCCATCGGCCCGAAATTGACCATGTCGAGCGCTCCCAGCGAGACCACCTGCGGGATCCCCGCCTTGCCGGCCGACTCCAGGCGCTCGGGGACCGCCGCGAGCACGCCGCCCGCGACCAGGTCGCAGAACTCGGTCGTCGTGACGTCGAGCGAGCCCACCGCGAAGCCGGCCTCGAGGAGCTTCTCCATGGAGCCGCCGCCCGCGCCGGTCTGGTGGAAGACGAGCACCTCGTAGCCGAGCTCCTCCAAACGCTCACGCGCCGTCGTCACCGCGGCCGTGGTGACCCCGAACATCGACGCGACGACGATCGGCCGCCTCTCGCCGAGCGCCGGCACCGTCGCGCCCGCCATCCCCGCGAGCGCGCCCGCGGCGTTGGCCATGATCCGCGCCGACACCTCGTTCACCCCGGCGATGTCGACGACCGAATACATCATCGTCACGTCGACCGAGCCGACGTACGCGCCGGTGTCGCCGGACGCAACGGTCGACACCATGAGCTTCGGGACGCCGATCGGCAGCTGCCGCATCGCGTAGGTGACGAGCGCCGAGCCGCCCGAGCCGCCGAGCCCCCCGACCGCGTCGAGCCTCCCCTCGGCGTGGAGCCGC
>DASTKF010000257.1:0-3263 GCA_035716065.1 Gaiella sp. | reverse complement strand
CCACCTCACCGCGCGCGGCTCGGAGGAGCCGCTGCTCTCGCTGAACCTCACCTACAAGGTGCAGACCCAGCCGGGCGGGATCGCGCAGGTCGTGGGCATGGCACGCGACTTCGCGCGCGACGAGAGGCTCGTCGTCGTCCTTGGCGACAACATCTTCGAACGCTCCCAGTCGGCCGCGATCGCGGCCTGGGCGTCCGGCGGCGACCGCGCGATGATCTTCGTGAAGGACGTCCCCGACCCGGAGAACTTCGGCGTCGTCGTCTACGAGGACGGCCGCGTGGTCGACATCGTCGAGAAGGCGGGCGTCGTGGACAAGCGCTACCCGGCGCCGCCCACCAACGAGGCCGTCGTCGGGCTCTACTGCTTCCCGCCCGACGTCTTCGACGTGATCGAGCACCTCGAGCCGTCTTCGCGCGGCGAGCTCGAGATCACCGACGTCAACCGCCACTACGCGCAGCAGGGACGCCTCGACGTCGTCCGGGTCGAGGGCTGGTGGGAGGACGCGGGCAAGCACTGGCAACACCTCGCCGAGATCGGCCGCCGCGTCGACGAGACAGGCGCGAACGGGTGAGCGTCGACGGCGTCCGGCGAATCCCGCTCCGCCGCTTCGAGGACGGGCGCGGCTGGTTCTGCGAGCTCCGCCGCGACAGCGCGCTGCCCAAGCCAACCGTCCAGACGAACCTCTCCTTCTCGCGGAAGGGCGTCATCCGCGGGCTCCACTTCCACGAGCGCGGTCAGGACGATCTCTTCGTCTGCCTCCAGGGCACCGCGCGCGTCGTCGTGCTCGACCGGGCGAGCGGCGCGACGTTCACCGAGGACATCGGCGACGAGAACCCCGTCGCGATCTACGTGCCCGGCCACCACGCGCACGGCTTCGAGGCGCTCACCGACCTGCTCTTCTGTTACCACGTGACCGAGGAGTACGACCCCGCCGAACCCGACGAGCACGGCGTCCCGTGGAACGACCCGCGGGTCGCGCACCTGTGGAGCACCACCACACCGACCCTCTCGGAGCGCGACGCCGCACCCTGATCACGGGTGCGGGCGGCCAGCTCGGGCACGCGCTCGCGCGCGCGTTCGCCGGAGACGAGCTGCTCGCGCTCGACCGCGCGGGGTGGGACGTCCGGCACCCGGCGCCGCCGCTTCCGTGGCCGCCCGACCTCGTGCTGCACGCAGCGGCCTGGACGAACGTGGACGGCGCCGAGGACGACCCGCAGGGGGCGGCGGCCGCCAACGTCGGCGGAACGGCACACGTCGCAGCGCTCGGAGCGCCGCTCGTGGCGTTCTCGAGCGACTACGTCTTCGACGGGACGAAGGCCGGCCCGTACGTCGAGTCCGACGCCCCGGCGCCGCTCTCGGCCTACGGCCGCTCGAAGCTGCACGGCGAGGCCGCCGCCGGGGAGCGGGCGTGGGTCGTCCGCTCCTCCTGGCTCTTCGGTGAGACGGGCCACAACTTCGTCCGGACGATGCTACGCCTCGTGGCTACGCGCGACGAGGTCGCGGTCGTCGACGACCAGCGCGGCTGCCCGACCTACGTCGGGCACCTCGCGGATGCGACACGCGAGTTGGTGGACGCCGGGACGGGGTTCGGGATCTGGCATCTCGCGGCGTCCGGCGACTGCACCTGGGCCGACTTCGCCGAGGCGATCTTCGAGGACGCCGGTCTCGACTGTCGCGTGCGGCGGATCACGACGGCCGCGTTCGGCGCGAAGGCGCCGCGGCCGCCGTCGTCGATCCTCCGCAGCGAGAAGGGCGCGCCGGAGCTGCCGCATTGGCGCGAGGGGCTCCGGGCCTGCCTCGCGGCACTCGGCTACGGCTGAGGCTCCGGCGCGAGCGCGGTGATGCTCCAGAGGCCGCGCGCCATCGCCCAACCGTGGTTCCAGGCGAAGATCGTTCGCAGGACAGGCGTGAGGCGCCGAGCGAGCCCCGGCGGCCGGAGGCCGGCTTCGCCGGCCGGGAGGCCAACCAGCCGTAGCCGGACAGCAGGCCAGAGGAGGGGCACGTGGGGGAACCAGGCGTTCCCCCACGTCGAACGTCGACTACCCTTCCGCGATGCGCGTGCTCGTCACCGGCGGCGCCGGCTTCATCGGCTCGCACTTCGTGAGGCGGCTGGTCGCGGGCGGCGACGACGTCGTCGTGCTCGACAAGCTGACGTACGCCGGCAACCCCGCCAACCTGGACAGCGGGATCGAGCTCGTCGTCGGGGACATCGCGGACCCGGACGCCGTCGAGCGCGCCGCGAAGGGCTGCGACGCCGTGGTCAACTTCGCCGCGGAGACGCACGTCGACCGATCGATCCTCGGCCCGCAGGAGTTCGTCCACACGGACGTGCTCGGGACGATGACGCTGCTCGAGTGGGCGCGCGCGAACGACGCGCGGTACGTCCAGGTGTCGACGGACGAGGTCTACGGCGACCTCGAGGCGGGAGGACGCGCGCTCGAGGACGATCCCCTGCGGCCGTCGAGCCCGTACAGCGCCGCCAAGGCGGGCGGTGATTTGCAGGTGCTCGCGTACGTCCGGACGTACGGGGTGCGCGCCTCGATCACCCGCGGCGCCAACACCTTCGGCCCCAACCAGTATCCCGAGAAGCTCGTGCCGCTGTTCGTCACGAACGCCCTCGAGGGCGAGGCGCTTCCGGTCTACGGCGACGGGAAGCAGGTGCGCGAATGGCTGCACGCCGAGGATCACTGCGCCGGCGTCGAGCTCGTCCTGCGCGAGGGCGCGCCCGGTGAGATCTACAACATCGGCGGCGAGGACCACGAGAACCTCGAGGTGACGCACCGGATCCTCGAGCTGACGGGGGCCGACCCGTCGCTGATCCGCCACGTCGAGGATCGCGCGGGGCACGACCGCCGCTACGCGCTCGACGACGGGAAGCTGCGCGCGCTCGGCTGGGCGCCCCGCCACTCCTTCGGCGAAGGCGGGCTGCCCGAGACGGTCGAGTGGTACGCGGCGAACCGCGCCTGGTGGGAGCCGATCAAGTCCGGCGAATACCGCCGCTACTACGAGGAGCAATACGCCGAGCGGCTTCGGGCCTAGCCGCTCGCGGTCGATAAAGAGCTCATGCGCCGGACCGCCGCACTTGCTGCGCTGCTCCTTCTGAGCGTCGGCGTCGCAGCCGCCGCGACCGCGCCGAAGCCGCCCGCTGCGGTGTTCGTCCTCGCCGGCGGGGGCTGGGGTCACGGCGTCGGGATGAGCCAGTGGGGCGCCTACGGTCAGGCGAAGGCCGGCCGCGACTACCGGGAGATCCTCTCGACCTACTA
>DASTKF010000256.1:0-3622 GCA_035716065.1 Gaiella sp. | reverse complement strand
GGCGCAGAACACGACCCCCGAGCAGATGCAGATGTTCCTGACGCGCCTCGGGTTCGGCTCGCGGATGGTGGTCACCGGCGACGTGACGCAGATCGACCTCCCGCGCGAGCAGGCCTCGGGGCTGATCCAGGTGCGCGACATCCTCCGCTCGCTCGACGGGATCGGCTTCGTCGAGTTCGGGCACGAGGACGTCGTCCGGCACAAGCTCGTGCAGCGGATCGTCGAGGCGTACAAGCGACACGTCGAGGAGACGGGCTCCGCACGGCACCGCTGATGCTCGAGATCGAGGTCTCGAACCGAAGCGGCGTCGCCGTCGACGACGAAGGTGCGATCGAGCTTGCCTGCGAAGTGCTCGCGGCGGAAGGCATGGCGGACGGCGAGCTCGGGATCGTCTTCGTCGGCGCGGACGAGATGCGCGCCCTCAAGCGGGAGCACCTCGGGATCGACGAGCCGACCGACGTCCTCTCCTTCCCGATCGACGGCGCGTCGCCCTTGCCGGAGGGCGAGCCGCGTGCGCTCGGTGACGTCGTCCTCTGCCCGGAGGTGATCGGCGACGAGTGGCACTGGCCGCTCGTGCACGGGCTCCTCCATCTCCTCGGTCACGAGCATGGGCCGGCCATGGAGGCCCGCGAGCGAGTGCATCTCCCGTGATCACGCCCCGTCGCCCGCCCTCGATCTTCGAGAGCTTCAACTTCGCGATCGAGGGGATCATCCACGTGCTCCGGACGCAGCGGAACATGCGGATCCACTTCGGGGTCGCGGTGGCCGTGCTCATCGCCGCGCTCGCGTTCGACGTCTCGCGCCTCGAGCTGATCGCGCTGCTCCTGGCGATCGCGTTCGTGCTGATCGCCGAGATGATCAACACGGCGATCGAGGCCGCTGTCGACGTCGCGTCGACGTCGTTCGACCCGATGGCGAAGCTCGCGAAGGACATCGGCGCGGGCGCCGTCCTGATCGCGGCGATCAACGCGATCGCCGTCGGCTACCTCGTCTTCTCGGGACAGGTCGCCGAGGAGAGCTCGCGCCTGCTCGACAAGCTCTCGGAGGCGCCGGCGGAGCTGACGCTGATCGCCCTCGTGCTGACGATCGCGCTCGTGATCGCGCTGAAGGCCTTCTCGGGGCGCGGGTCGCCGCTTCGCGGCGGCTGGCCCTCCGGTCACGCGGCCGTCGCGTTCGCCGCGTGGATGGCGATCACCCTCGTGCTCGGCGACACCGAGCACCGCTTCCTCGTATCCTCGCTCACGCTGATCATGGCGCTGCTCGTCGCGCAGACACGGATCGAGGCGGGCGTCCACTCGACGCTCGAGGTGGCGTCGGGAGGCCTCGTCGGGGCGCTCGTGACGCTCGTCATCTTCCAGGGGTTCTACGCATGACCGACGCCGAGCTCCTCGCCGCCGCGGACGCGATCGCCTCGCGCGCCTACGCGCCCTACTCGGAGTTCCACGTCGGCTGCGCCGTCCTCTGCCGGGACGGCCGCGTCGTCGAGGGCGTGAACGTCGAGAACGCCGCGTATCCGCTCGGGGTCTGCGCGGAGCGGACGACCTTCTCCCGGGCGATCTCCGAGGGCTACCGGCCCGGCGACTTCGTCGTCGCGGCGATCACGGCCTCGCCGTGCGGTGGTTGCCGCCAGTGGCTCGCGGAGATGGGTGTGGAGCGCGTGCTGTTCCGCAACGGCGGACGGATCGTCGAGATGACCACCGACGAGCTGCTCCCGGAGCAGTTCGACGCCGGGCAGCTCGGGGCGTGAGGCGCGTGCGCTCCGTTGCCGGGAGACATGCCAGCGCGCGGACGGAAAGGCGGACGGAAAGGCAGGCCCTGCGGAGCGATCGGCACGCTTTCGCTGCAGAGACGGCACGGACCCGTCACGGTTTCGACGATAGGCTGAAGCCGTGGGGTGGAGGTCGGCGGCCCGAGAACGCCCGGCCCGACGTGTCTCTCACCGCCAGGTCCCGACCTGACATGTCCGAAGTGGACGCGCCCCGCACCGACGTCCGGCGCATCGAGCTTCTTCACGCCGGCGAGAGCACTCACCTTCACGCCGGCGAGAGCACTCACCGCGTATGAAGGCCGGCCTCGTCGCCGTCGCCGGCAGGCCGAACGTCGGCAAGTCGACGCTCGTCAACGCATTGACCGGCGAGAAGGTCGCGATCACGTCGACCGTCCCGAATACGACGCGCCGCCGGATCTTCGGTGTCGCCGACGGCGAGGACTGGCAGCTCGTGCTCGTCGACCTTCCCGGGTTCCAGCGCCCGATGGATGCGCTCACCGAGCGCATGCAGGAAACGGTCGACGGGTCGTTCGAGGACGTCGACGTGGTGCTCCTCGTGCTCTCCGCGCGCGACCGGATCGGCGCGGGCGATCGTTTCGTCGCGCGCCGTGTGTTCTCGCTCGGCGTCCCGGTCGTGATCGCGTTGAACAAGATCGACCGCCTGAAGCACGGCCACGTCGCATCGCAGATGAAGGTCGCGGCCACGCTCGGCGACTTCCATGCGCTCCATCCGGTCAGCGCCAAGGTGCGCGACGGGATCGACGAGCTCCGTGACGACCTCGTCCACCTCCTGCCCGAAGGCCCGGCCCTCTTCCCGCGCGGCCAGCGGACCGACCTCACGCTCGAGGAGCGCGTCGCCGAGGTCGTGCGCGAGAAGGCGCTCCACCTCACGCGCGACGAGGTGCCGCATGCGCTCACGGTGGAGGTCGAGGAGATCGGCGACTCCGTGCGTGCGCTCATCCTCGTCGAGACCGAGTCGCAGAAGGGGATCCTGATCGGGAAGCGAGGCGCGATGATCCGCGAGATCGGCACGCGGGCGCGTCCCGAGGTCGAGGCCCTCGTCGGCCACCAGGTCTTCCTCGAGCTGGTCGTGAAGGTACGGCCGCGCTGGCGGCGTGATCGGAAGTCACTCGAGCGCCTCGGGCTCTGAAGCGCCGCGTGTACCACGTCCTCGCCGTGGGAGTGGATGACCCGGACACGGTCGCGGCCGAGATCGGCGCGTGGCGCGCCCCTCGTGACTCAGTGGAAACGCACCGTCTCCGGCGCGATCCGGAGGATCACGCGCTCGGACGTGATCGCCGCGTCGTCGTAGTCCTTGCCGCGGTACTTCCGCGAGAGCGAGTCGATGTGGGCGCGAGCCTCGGGCCCGCGCACCGTCTCGACGACCTGGCCGCGCACCTCGGCGTACGTGTACGGGTCGCCCCGCTGCCAGATCGTGACCGTCACGCGCGGGTCGCGCTCGACCGCCCGGAACTTCGCGCGGTGCGCCTCCGTGTTGATCAGGACGTGGTCGGCGTCGGCGTCGACCCACATGACGTGGGTCATCGGCCGACCGGAGCGAAGGATCACGCTGAGGGTTGCGAAGTTCGGCGCCTGTGCGAGCTGGCGCACCCCAGGGTCGAGGGCAGCGGCCACTCAGCCGCCGTCCGACGCCTCGTCGGCGTCGACGCGGTCGGCGAGCGTGCGCGCCACCTTCAGCCAGAGCTCCGGCAACGTGTCGAGGAGGGCCACGAAGTCGCGGCCTGAGATCGCGAGCACGCGCAGCGGGGTCGACGCGATCACCGTCGCCGTCCGGGGTGACCGTGACAGGAGCGCGATCTCGCCGACGAAACTGCCCTCGCCGAGACGTGCGAC
>DASTKF010000255.1:0-9203 GCA_035716065.1 Gaiella sp. | reverse complement strand
GACGTCAACGACAAGATCTACGACGCCGCGCCCGGCCGAAGCGCCGAGCGAGCCCTCGAGGCGACCGCCTGGTACCTCGAGGACACGGAGCGCTTCGGTCTCGGGATGCCCGACGCGCTTCCGCTCGCCACGGAGACGATGCCGGAGATCATCGAGCTGATCGAGGAGCTGCTGGCGAGCGGTCACGCGTACACGGCGAACGGCGACGTGTACTTCCGCGTCTCCCGGTTCGAGACCTACGGCGCGCTGTCCGGCCAGCGGCCCGATCAGGTCTCCGAGCAGGAGCCGAACCCGGCGAAGGAGGATCCGCGCGACTTCGCCCTCTGGAAGGCGACGAAGACAGGGGAGGACACGTCGTGGGAGGCGCCGTGGGGTGTCGGCCGCCCGGGTTGGCACATCGAGTGCTCGGCCATGGCGGCGAAGGAGCTCGGGCCTGAGTTCTGGATCCACGGCGGCGGGCTCGACCTCGTCTTCCCCCACCACGAGAACGAGCGCGCGCAATCGCTCTCCGTCGGTCACCCGTTCGCGCGAATCTGGATGCACAACGGGATGCTGCGGTTCACCGGCGAGAAGATGTCCAAGTCGGTCGGCAACGTCGAGACGATTCGCGACGTGCTCGACGGGTGGGGAAGGGAGGCGGCGCTCGTGTTCTTCCTCACGGCGCACTGGCGCAAGCCGATCGACTTCTCCGACGAGACGATGGCCGCGGCGCAGGCGCAGGCGGAGACGCTCCGCAACGCGCTGCGCGGAGAGACGCGGGCCGTCGGCGACTGGAGCTCGTTCGCGAGCGCGCTCGAGGAAGACTTCAACACGCCGTCGGCCCTCGCGATCCTGCACGACTGGGCGCGCACGGGTGCGCTCGACGAGCTCAGGCGCGGCCTCGACGTGTTCGGTCTCGCGAGCCTCGGTGAGATGTCCAGCGCGCCGGCCGACGTCGTCGCGCTGGCAGAGGCGCGAATGACCGCCCGTGCCCGCCGGGACTTCGCCGAGGCCGACCGCATTCGTGGCGAGATAGCCGCTCTCGGATGGGACGTCCGGGACGCGGGCGGCGGCTACGAGCTCGTCCCGCACGCGTGATCCGCGACCTTGTCTACGGGAGAAACGCCGTTCGTGAGGCGCTGCGTGGGAGGCGGAGCGTGCTCGAGGTGTGGGTCGGGGAACGTGCGGCGGCGACGCTCGAGTGGCTCTCCGAAGGGCCGAAACCGCGCGTGCGACGGGAACGTGAGCTCACCGAGGCTGCCGGATCACCCGACCACCAGGGCGTCATGGCGTGGTGCGAGCCGTATCCGTACGCCGACGCGTGGGAGCTGGCGTCCGTCGAGCGCCCGCTCCTCTGCTGCCTCGACCAGGTGACCGACCCGCGAAACCTCGGCGCCGTCGTCAGGAGCGCCGCCGGCGCCGGCGCGACCGGTGTCGTGCTCCCCGCCCACGGTGCGGCCGTCGTTACGCCGGCCGTGTGCCGCGCGTCGGCCGGGGCTGTCGAGCACCTGCCGGTCGCCGTCGTCCCGAACCTGGCCCGCTACCTCGGCGAGGTGAAGGGCGACCGGCTCTGGGCGTTCGCCGCGAGCGCCGACGGCGATTCCCGTCTCTGGGACGTCGACCTCACGGACGGCACCGCCCTCGTCTTCGGCGCGGAGGGGAGGGGCGTGAGGCCGCTTGTCAGGCGCACCTGCGACGCGACGCTCTCCATCCCGCTCGCCACCGGGGTGGAGTCGCTCAACGTCAGCGTCGCCGCTGCGGTCACGCTCTTCGAGGCGCGACGGCAGCGCACCATGAACCTCGACTAGAGGTAGAGGGATGCCGGACGTCGCCCTGTACCTCTTCGACGGCTCAAACCTCTTCCACGCGGGGCGGTTCACCCAGCGCGACGAGCTGGTCGACGAGCTCGCGAGCTTCGTGGCGGTGCGCGGCGCCCGTGGCATCGTCGTTTTCGACGGCGTGGGGGAGGACAGGGAGATCGGCGCCCTCGGCGTCCGCTTCGCACCGGACGCGGACTCGGTGCTCGAACGGCTTGCGGCCGAGGGCCGCACGCGCGAGACCGTCCTCCTCGTCACGTCCGATGCGGCCGTCCGGGGAACGAGCGGTCTGGAGGTGCGAAAGCGCGGCTCGGCGGCGTTCCTCGCGGAGCTCGCCGCGGTGTCCCACCGCGAGGATGCGCCGAGCCGGCTCGCCGACCGCGTCGACCCGGAGACCCGTGCGCGCCTCGAGCGGCTTCGCCGCGGTGAGGGCTGAGCGGCGTTCCGGTCTGATCTTGCCTGTGCCGGGACGGGCGAAAGCTGCCACGTCCGATTCGGCGATGACCTGGGCCACCGGCCTCCTCCCCACGCTTCGAGCCTAACGCCGAATCACGCGCCGGTCAGTGTCGACTTCGTGCCGACTTCGTGCCGTCATCCGGCGAGTGGCGTTGAGGCATCCTGTGCGAACGTGTGTTCCTATTACAATGGAACTTACGCAAAAGGGTTGTAACGCTCGCGCAATGCTGCTAGCTTCCCCCTCGACTTGAGGGTGAGAGTTCGCCCGCGGATCGATCCAGACCACACGACGACGAGGGGAGAAAGCGATGTCCGTGCGTACCGCAGCTGCACCGAAGAGCCCGCAGAAGTTGCAACGGGAGCTCGAGGACCTCCAGCTCGTGCTCCGCGCGCGGAACGGTTCGGACAGCGCCCGCGACGAGTTGATGCGGCGCTACCAGGGCTTCGTCCGGCTCAAGGCGAGCTCCTATTTCCTCGCCGGCGGCGATTCCGAGGACCTCGTCCAGGAGGGGATGATCGGGCTCTACAAGGCGATTCGCGACTACCGGTCGGACAGGGAGTCGTCGTTCCGTTCCTTCGCCGAGCTCTGCGTGACGCGCCAGATCATCACCGCGATCAAGTCCGCAACCCGCTACAAGCACGCCCCGCTCAACACGTACGTCTCCTTCAGCCACACGCCGGCCGGCCAGGACTCGGAGGGCGACTGCACGCTCGGCGACGCGCTCCCCGGGCCGTCCATCGACGACCCATCGGTCCGCGTCATCTCGACCGAGGAGCTCCAGGCGCTCGTCGGCTGTCTCGGCACGAGCCTTTCCGGGCTCGAAGCGGAGGCTCTCCGGCTCTACCTCGACGGCCACTCGTACGAGTCGATGGGCGACGAGCTCGATTGCGACTGCAAGACGATCGACAACGCCCTCCAGCGCGTGAAGCGCAAGATCCTGGCCCACCAGGCCGGCCGTGCGGTTCCCGCTTGATCCTCTAGTCCCCACCCGTACCGACCGGAGGAGCCCCGAGCTCGCGCTCCACCTCGTCGACCAGCTCCTCGTGGAGGTCGAGGTACCGGCGCAGGAACTCGACGACGATCAGGAGGTACCTGCTGCGGTGGGGGAGGCCAGCGGCGGCCTCCTCTGCCTGGTCGAGCCGTTCCCGCAGGTCGGCGAGATCTCCGCGTAGGGCGCCGAGGCTTGCGCGCGTGGGCTCCTCGCCGACGAGGTCCGCGATCAGGAGGCGAAGCAGCGGCTCGCTCTTGAGCGGCGTGAACGACGCAGGCGTGCGTGCGTACGCGCGCAGCGCGTCCAGCCCTTGCTCCGTGAGCCGGTAGACGGTCCGCTCGCGTGTCCTGCCCGGCTCCTTCCGGGCCTCGAGGTAGCCGAGCCGCGCGAGCCGCTTCGGCTCCGCGTAGTACTGGCTCTCGCCCGCCCAGTCGAGCATCCGGCCGCGTCGCGCCAGCCGCAGGAGATCATGCGCCCCCGCGCCCTCGCGCCCCACGAGGCCGAGGATCTCGTACGAGAACAGGCCCAGATCATTGCTTGACATATCTACGTTTCATAGTTTATATCTATGAAACGTAGCTTATCCGAGGAGGCGGACGATGACGGTCACGGGTGTGGTCGGGACGAAGGCCGAGCGGTGGGGGCGGCTCTGGGGGGCGCGGGCGGACGACTGGGCGCTGACGGAGGAGCAGCAGCTACCGACCTACGAGGCCTCGCTCGACCTTCTCGGCGTCGGAGCGGGCGATCGCGTGCTCGAGGTCGGCTGCGGCTCTGGTGTCTTCCTGCGTGCCGCCGCCGATCGGGGCGCACTCGTCACGGGGGTCGACGCGTCGGAGCGGCTCCTGGATCTCGCACGGGGTCGGGCTCCCGAGGCGGAGCTGCGGCTCGGCGACCTCCAGGCGCTGCCATTCCGCGACGACAGCTTCGACGTCGTGGCCGGGTTCAACGCGTTCTTCTTCGCCGCAGACATGGTCGCGGCGCTGCGCGAGGCCGGGCGAGTCGCGCGACCGCGCGGCTCCGTCGTGATCCAGGTGTGGGGGCGACACGGCACGTGCGACCTCGATGCGATCAAGCCGATCGTGCGGCCGTACTTCCCTGACTACGACCCAAGCGTCCCACCACCACCGGACCTCGCGGAGCCCGGGACGCTCGAGGGGCTGGCGGCCCTTGCCGGACTGGAGCCGGCCGAGACGTTCGACGTGTCGTGGGCGTACGTCTACGCCGACGAGGACGTGCTCACGCGGAGCCTGCTTTCGGCAGGCGGTGTCGGCGATGCCGCCGGCGCTCGCGAGCGGGAGCTGCGGAGAGCGCTGATCGACGTCCTCGCGCCGTTCCGGACCGAGGCCGGCGGCTACCGGCTCGAGAACACGTGGCACTTCCTGGTCGCTACGACCCGAGACCGGGTCTAGCGGAGCGCGTCGACGACCTCGACGGTCCCCGAGCGCGCATCGAGCAGCGCCACCGTCTGCCGAGCGGCGTCGTCGATCTGGACGCACGGCTGCTCCGGCGGCTCCGCGTGGTACGTCCCCGGGCCGTAGAAGCGGCCGTAGCGGAGGACGACGCCCCCAAAGGCGAGGACAGCGCGTTCGAGCTCCTGCTTGGCCGCCCCGCCGGAGCCCGCGAGTTCCCACGCGACGCTCTGCGCGATGAAGCGCGACGCTCCGGCGCCCTCGGCGGCGGCCAGCAGGTTGCGCGTGCCTTCCCGGCGCATCCTCGCGTCCGCGTCAATCGCGTTCGCGAGGCTTGCCTCGTCATCGGGCAGATCGGTGAGCTGGTGCATGACGAGCTCCGGCCGGAACGCGACCACCGCGTCCCGGAGCGTCGCCTCGTCGTAGACGTCGCAGACGACGGGCTCGGCGCCGAGGCCTCGGAGCATCTCGACCTTGCCCGGCGAGCGGGTCATCCCCGCCACGACGTGGCCGTCGGCGACGAGGAGCGGCACGAGCCGCACCCCGAGCACTCCGCTCGCGCCCGCGAGGAAGATGCGCACCATCTAGTCCATGCCGTCCCAGCGCTCCCAGCGGACGAGCTCGTCGAGCGCGAGCCGCCGCTGCGAGAGCCGCGACACGAGCCGCGTCTCCTGCGTGTCCGGCGCCGCGTGGCCGATCGTCACGAGGCAGACGAAGTGGACGTCGTCGGGCACCGCGAGCAGCGTCTTCACGTCAGGCACCTGCTCGGGTAGCACGCCGTAGACGCCGGCGGCGAGCCCTTCGTCGATCGCCGCGAGCTGGAGTAGGAGGAATGCTGCCCCTGCATCGACGTACCAGTACGGCGCCGGCCAGCCGATCTCCTCGCCGTCGCGAAGCTTGTCAGGCTGCCGGTAGCGCTCGTGGTAGCTCTCCTCCCGCGTGCCGACGAAGACGTGCACCGGTGCGGTCGAGATCCACGGCTGGCCGCCCGCGGCGACGTACTCGTCTTCCCCTGCGAGGCGCGCGAGCTCGCGGCGCGTGTCGGGCTCGGTGACCACGACGAGCCGGTGGCCCTGGCTGAACCCGCCGCTCGGGGCCCGACGCACGGTTGCGACGATCCGCTCGACCGTCCCGCGCGGAACGGGGTCGGGTAGGTAGCTCCGTACCATCCGCCGGCGCTTCAGGATGTCGGTGAGCTCCACGATGCGATCGTAGTGCCGGGCCAGGTCCCGGCGGCGAAGCCGGAGAAGGGATTCGAACCCTTGGCCCCGCGCTTACAAGGCGCGTGCTCTGACCAGCTGAGCTACTCCGGCGTCTCCGGGATCGTAGACGGAGCCACCGGCGACCCCGTGTGGGGCCTGGCGAGAGCCAGGCCCCACGCCAACCCCGCATGGGGCCGGCCGGGGGTCGGGTGCGGCTCCCGACCCCCGACGTCGTCGAGCTCAGGCGGCGAGCCTCGCGGGCTCGAGCTCCGGCTCGGGCACGACCTCCGTCGAGCGCTCGTGCTCGAGCTTCGGCAGCCACTCGAGCCAGCGTGGGAGGTACCAGTTCCAGTCCCCGAGCAGCGTCATCGCCGCCGGGAGCAGGACGGCCCGCACGATCGTCGCGTCGATCAGGACGGCGGCGGCGAGGCCGACGCCGAACTGCTTCAGCATCACGATCGAGAGCGTCGCGAAGATCCCGAACACGAAGACCATCACGATCGCGGCGCTCGTCACGACGCCCGCCGTCGTCTTGATCCCGTGGGCGACGGCGTCCTCCGTCTTCATCCCGCGGTCGTACGCCTCCCGGATCCGGCTCAGGATGAACACGTGGTAGTCCATCGAGAGCCCGAACAGGATGACGAACAGGAACACGGGCATGAACGCCATCACGCCGCCGGAGTAGTCGAAGTCCAGGATTCCCTTCGCCCAGCTCCTCTGGAAGACGAGCACGAGGATCCCGTACGCCGCGGCGACGGAGAGCAGGTTGAGGAGAATCGCCTTGACTGCGAGGACGATCGAACGGAAGGAGACCAGCAGGAGGACGAATGCGAACGCGAGCACGAAGGCGAAGACGAGCGGCGCGGTCGAGCGCATCGCGCTGTCGAAGTCCTTCGAGATCGCGGTCGTGCCGGTCACGCCGACCTCGACGCCGTCGATCGAGCCCACCGTGGAGGGGACGATCTTGCCACGGAGGGAGGCGAGCGCCGCGTTCGACGCGGCGTCCGTGCTGGATCCCGCGATCGGCAGGTCGATCTCGGCGACCGTCCGCGCCTTGTTCACGCTCACGGTCACGGGCTGATGGAACTGCCCGCCGGCCAGGGCCTGCCGCTGGAGGCCGGCGATCGCCGTCTTCACCTGCGGGTTGTCGATCGACGGTGCCCTCACGACGACGGTCGCCGGATCCTGCCCGCCGGGGAAGGCGGCCTGGAGCCGGTTGTACGTCTGCACGGCCGGGAGATCCTGCGGAAGCGCCTCGGCGCCCGGCACGACCGTCTTCATTCCGAGCGCGGGGAGGGCGAGGGCGACGAGAACCGCCGTCGCACCGACCACGGAGACGAGCGGGTGGGCGAGGACGCGGTCGAGGATCCAGCCCCAGGCCCTGCCGCCCTCCGGCCGTTGCAGGCGGTGGAGGAAGGGCACGCGTACCTTGTTGACGCGGTCGCCGAGCCACGAGAGAAGCGCCGGCAGGACGGTGAGCGAGCCGAGCACGGCGATCGCCACGACCAGGATGGTCGCCATCGCGAACGAGCCGAACGTCTTGTCGCCCGTCAAGAACATGCCGGCCATCGCCGTCATCACCGTCAGACCGGAGATGAGGACGGAGCGCCCCGAGGTGGCGGCGGCAGCCTCGAGAGCCGCGCTCTCGCTCTTGCCCGCCGCGCGCTCTTCGCGCTCGCGCTTCAAGTAGAACATCGAGTAGTCGACGCCGACGGCCAGCCCGATCAGGAGCACGATCGCACTGATGTTCTCGTCCACGGGCCAGACCTGGCTCGGGATCGCGAGCAGGCCCATCGTCGCCATCACGGCCGAGAGGGCGAGCAGCAGCGGGATGCCGGCGGCGACGAGCGCGCCGAAGGCCACGACGAGGATCACGATCGTGACCGGGAGCGAGAGGAGACCCGCCCGCTCGAGGTCCTGGTTGAACTTGTCGTCGAGCTGCTTCTCGGCGCTGACGCCGAACTCCTCGATCCGAAGGCTCGGATTGGCGGCCGCGGCGGCCTCGACGGCGGCCATGACCGGCTGGATCCGGTCGGATGCGGTGTCGGCGTCGCCCCGGATGTCGAGGCTCACGGTCGCCGAGTGGCCGTCGGCCGAGATCTGACCGCGGTTGCCGGCGGCGTACGGGCTCTGCACGTTGGTCACGACGCCGACCGCCGAGACGCGGCGAACGACGTCCGCGACGGCAGCCCTGAACGCCGGGCTGTCGGCCGTGCGCTTCGAGCTCTGAACGAGCACGGTCTCGCCGGCGGGCTGCTTGAACCCGTCGTCGAGCATGCGCGCCGCGCGGCCGGACTCGCCGGGGAGCGTGTCGGTGTCGGTGAGCTGCTTGGTGCCGAGCGCGCCGCCGAGCACGACGGCGGCGACGATGAACGCGAGCCAGCCGAAGATCGCCGTCTTGCGGTGGCGTGCGCTCCAGCGACCCATCCGGGCCGCCACGTTGGTGCTGCGCTTCATGGGTGACATGCGAGTGACTCCTTGCGGGGTTGGTGTTCCCGCACGCTCGCACCGGCGCGACTCGATGTCGGTGGGGTGGACTGGCGTCTGCGCGTGCGGCGCGCCGCCGTCCCGGGTGCGGCTTCCCTCACCGCCCGCTGGGGCGGGCCGCACGGACGATCGCCGGTCGGATCCGGCCGCGCCCGGGGGAGATCAGGCGCGGCCGGCGCTCGTCGCGAACCGCGGCGCGTGGCGGCGGGGCGCGGGAGTCCTGACGAGCATCCGTGCGGCGAGCCAGCCGACGAGAACTGCGAGCCCGCCGAGAGCGGCGTCGACGAAGAAGTGGTTTCCCGTCGCGACGATGATCAGGAGCATCGCCGCCGGGTAGAGGCCACCGAGGACCCGCACCCAGCGCCGCTCGGCGATCGCGGCGAGCGCGACGCCGATGATCAGCGCGTAGCCGAAGTGGAGGCTCGGCACGGCCGCGAACGGGTTGTAGAGCGCACCGAGCAGGTCGGAGCTCAGGTCGAGCCCGGTCGAGTGCGTCACCGTGTCGGAGAACCCGAGCTCGGCGAGGCGAGGAGGTGCTGCAGGGAAGAAGACGTATCCGACGAGCGCCAGCGCCGTCGCGATCACGAAGGTCGTTCGAACGATCGGGAAGCGGTCAGGGCGCTTGCGGTGGATCCACGTGAGCGCGACCGCGGTGCCCGCGAAGTGCAGCGTCACGTAGAGGAGCCCGAGGAGCGCGGGCGCGTAGGGAATCCCTTCGAACGCCTGCTGGATCCCGCGCTCGAAGTACACACCGAGCGACTGCTCGACGGCGACGATGTCGTCCGTGTGGCGCATCGCGGCCTGCACGTTCTCCGTGCCGGCCCCGCGGATCACCTCGTAGAGGCCGTAGAGCACGGCCAG
>DASTKF010000254.1:0-2442 GCA_035716065.1 Gaiella sp. | reverse complement strand
CTCCACGGCGGTGCCGAGCTGGAGGACGTCCTGGACGGTGATCTTCCTCTCCGTCGCGGCGGACAGCTGGTCGAGGGTCGAGATCGCGTCCCGGAACGAGCCACCGGCACCTCGCGCGATCAGGGACAGCGCCGAGTCGGGTGCGTCGATCCCCTCGCCCTCGCAGACGTTGCGCAGCACGGTGACGATCTCCTGCAGCCGTGGCCGCTGGAAGACGAATGTCTGGCAGCGCGAGCGCACCGTCTGGATCACCTTCGAGAGCTCGGTCGTGCAGAAGACGAAGACGAGGTGCGGCGGCGGCTCCTCGATCAGCTTCAGGAGCGCGTTCCATGCGGCCGACGTGAGCTGGTGCGCCTCGTCGACGATGTAGACCTTGTAGCGCCCCTCGGCCGGCTGCAGCATCGCGCGCTCGCGGATCTCTCGGATCTCGTCGATGCCGCGCTGCGATGCGGCGTCCATCTCGACGACGTCGAGCGCGGTCCCGGCGGCGATCGCCCTCGCGATCGGCGTCGTCGGGTCGAAGTCGGCGTTCGGCCCACCCTCGGCGTTCAGGGCCTTCGCGAGGATCCTGGCCATCGACGTCTTCCCGGTCCCGCGCGGGCCGGCGAAGAGGTACGCCTGCCGCACCTGGTCGTGCTCGATCGCGTTCCGCAGCGTCCGTACGACGGCCTCCTGCCCGACCACCTGCGAGAAGTCGAGCGACCGATAGGTCCGGTAGAGGGCGGTCACGAGCCCGACACGTCGTCATGGGTCATTCGACACATCTCCGCGGAAGCGCTCCCCCAAGAAGTGGTTCGTGCTTCCTTGACGATACTCGCTGGGCCTGGGGCGCGAGCGGCGCCGTTCGAGTGCTGCTACCGTCGGGTCGCCCGGTCGCGCTAGGTGGGGAGTCAGCGGTTCCCTGAACCCGAAATCCGCTCCAGCGGGACCGAACGCCGTCCGAGGGCGGTGGTCATGGGCATGGGTCATCGACACGTGGCGTTGACGGTCGGGTCCCGCGCACTGGGAGCGTTCGAACCGCGTCAGGTCCGGAAGGAAGCAGCGCTAAGGACTCCCTCTCAGGTGCCGCGGCACCGCCCGACCCGAGCAGGCGGCGGCGACACCACCCGGGGCCGCTTGCACGACGACGGAGCGCGTGACCGGGCATGAATGACCGGGCTCGGGCGCTCTCTGTCCGTGAGCCGATCCGAGGCCCAGTGACGAGGCCGCTAGGATGGGCCCTTCGGTCAAGCGGAGGCCGACCGACGCCGATGAACGAATCGATGAGATCCGTCGCGGACATACCCGGCGACGACGTGGAGGACGATCTCTCGGGCATCAGCCCCGAGCTCGTCCTGATCGACCCCGAGCTCGCACGTCTCGTGCGGGAGCGGCAGGTCGACGAAGCGTCTCTGACTGCGCGGCGGTCGACGCTTCGCCTGGTCGAGGGCGGATCCGCGGAGCCGGCGATCGTCCCGCGGGCCGTCGAGACCGCTCCGCCCCTTCCGGCCGCTCCCACCGCGGAGACCGTCACGTCGAGCGTGCCCGCTCCGGTCGTCGAGCCACCGCGCGAGGAGGTCGCTCCCGTGGCGTTCAGCGCATCGACGCCGGTCGTCGCAGAGCCCGTCGTGGATGTCCTGCCAGTCCCAGTGCCGGTCCATGCCCCGGAGCCGGGGGTGGTTGCGCGCCGCGTGATCGAAGCCGAGCCTGCGCGCGCCGTTCCCGCCCCTGACGTCGAGGCGCCTGCGCCGCTCGTCCCGGATCGGCTTGCCGACGTCACCGTGCCGCCCGCACAGCCCACGCCCGGTTTTTCGACGATGCCGCACCCGGTCGCGCGACCGGCGACGCAGCGTCGTGCTCGGGCAAGCGCCGGGAGGCGGAAGCGCAGCAGGGCACGCGGCATCCTCGCGTTCCTGGTCGCCGTCGCGGTCGCGTCCGCGGCCGTCCTCGGGATCACGCGCCTGACCGCGGGGTCGTCGGAGGGCCCATCGGGGAAGGGCGCGACGGCAGCCGTCGGCGCGCCGCCCGTGGCGGCGAAGTCCGGCGGCAAGACGAAGGCGGCCTCCGGCAAGCAGACGGCGGTCAAGAAGCAGCCCGCTCGGTCGAAGCCGAAGCCCGCTGCGACCAAGCCTGCCGCGACGCAGAAGAGGTCCGGCGCGAAGACTTCCACCAAGCCCAAGACGACAGCCACCGCCAAGCCGAAGACGCAGGCCTCGGTGAAGCCGAAACCGAAGACGACGACTGCGAGGCCGAAGGCAGCCGCGACGCCGCCGAAGAAGACGGCTGCCGCGCCCGCCCCAGCGGAGACGCGCCGCTTCGCGTGGGCGCCGGTGGACGGCGCGGTCGGATACCACGTCGAGCTCTTCCGCGGCAACGACCGCGTGCTCGCGAAGGACACGAAGGAGCCCGTGCTCGAGCTCGCGCCGTCCTGGCGCTACCAGGGACGCACCGTGACGCTCACGC
>DASTKF010000253.1:0-5117 GCA_035716065.1 Gaiella sp. | reverse complement strand
GACCCGGTTCGCTTCTGGTGCGCGCGGTCTGTCTCGTTCGGTCAGGACGGCGCGGCGTCGGTCGACGGGGTTCGCGAACGCTACGAACGGGAGCTCGGGAACGATCTCGGCAATCTGCTCTCGCGGACCACGGCGATGGTCGCGCGGTATCGCGACGGCGAGCTTCGCGCGGCCCCGTCGTCCGGCTCCGAGGTCGAAGCGATCCTCGCGCCCCTGGGCGAGGATGTCGCCGCACGGCTGGACGCCTTCGACCTGACGGGAGCCCTCGAGCGGATCTGGGAGGTCGTGCGCGGGCTCAACCGCCATGTCGAGACGACCGCGCCGTGGCAGCTCGCGAAGGACCCGGCGCGCGGGGAAGACCTCGACCGAGCTCTCTACGACCTCGTCGACGGGCTCCGGGCCGTCGCCGTCGCCCTGGCGTCGTACCTGCCGGAGACCTCGGCACGGATCCTCGAGGCCCTCGGGCAGCCGCCGACGCTCGACTGGGTGGAGGTGGCCTACGGCCGGACGCAAGCCGTCGAAGGCCTCGCGCCGGCGGAGCCGCTCTTCCCGCGCATCGACGAGCCGGCTCCGGCCGCGTGATCGACACCCACGCGCACCTCGACGCGTGCGACGAGGACGCGGGGAAGCTGCTCGTTCGCGCGCGGGCGGCCGGCGTGACTCGGGTCGTCACGATCGGGACCGGGATCGATTCATGTCGTGCTGCGCTCGCGATCGCCGACGCGCACGCGGGCGTCACGGCGGCGCTCGGCGTCGACCCCCATCAAGCCGCGACCGTCGAGGCCGAGCGGATCGACGAGCTCCGCGAGCTCTTCGCCCGTCCATCGGCGGTTGCAGTCGGCGAGACCGGGCTCGACGGGCACTACGGCGCCGACACGCTCCCCGAGCAGCTTCGGCTGTTCGAGGCCCATCTCGAGCTTGCCGAGGCTCTGGGGCTGCCGGTGGTGATCCACAGCCGTGCCGCGAGTGTCGAGACCGCTGCAGCGCTGGCGCCATTCCCCGGAACGGTCATCCTCCACTGCTTCTCGGAGCCCGACCTGCTCGATCCAGCGCTCGAGCGGGGGTACTACGTCTCGTTCGCCGGCAACGTGACATACCCGAAGGCCGACGCACTCCGGGAGGCGGCGGCCCGTGTTCCGGCCGATCGGATCCTCGCCGAGACGGACAGCCCCTATCTGGCCCCGCAACCCGTCCGCGGGCGGCGCAACGAGCCTGCCAACGTGACCCACACGCTCGCCGTCCTCGCGGCCGAGCGCGGGGTAACTGCCGCAGATCTCGAGCGCCGCATCGACGAGAACGCGGACCGCGCGTTCGGGCTCGAACGAGCGTGACGTCCGTCAGCCCGAAGAAGTCGCTCGGCCAGCACTTCCTGGTCGACCGCAACCTGCTCGCCGTGATCGAGCGACTCGCGAACCTGTCGTCTGACGATGTGGTGCTCGAGGTCGGGCCTGGGCTCGGCGTGCTCACGACGTTCCTCGCCGACCGGGTGCGGCACGTGCACGCGATCGAGCTCGACCGGGCGCTCGAAGCGCCGCTCCGCGACGCATTGGGCGGTCGCACCAACGTCGACCTCGTCTTCGGCGACGCGCTCGCCCTCGACCTGGATCCCCTCGACCCTCCGCCGTCGAAGCTCGTCGCCAACCTGCCCTACAGCGTCGCGACGCCGCTCGTTGCGGAGACGTTGATCGGTGTGCCCACGCTCGCGTCCTGGTGCGTGATGGTGCAGCGCGAGGTCGCGGACAGGTTCTTCGCGGAGCCGGGGACGAAGGCGTACGGCGCCGTCTCGGTGCTCGTGCGTCTGCACGCCCGACGCACGGGACTCCACCCTGTCTCGCGCACGGTGTTCCGCCCAGCGCCCAACGTCGATTCGGCCCTCGTCGCATTCGACCGCATCCAGCCGCCCGCAAACGTCGGGCAGGTGCGCCGCGTGGTCACCGCTGCATTCGGCCACCGACGCAAGACCCTCGCGAACGCGGTCGCGCTCGCGGGGCTCGCGACGCGGGAAGATGCCGTCGCTGCGCTCGAGACAATCGGGCGACGCCCCGACGTGAGGGCCGAGGCACTCCAACCCGATGAATTCGTCCGCCTCACGGAGGCTCTCAAGAGGTGAGCGACTGGCGAACGGCCACTGCCCCTGCGAAGCTCAACCTGGCGTTGGTCGTCGGCCCGCTGCGCGACAACGGCAAGCACGAGGTGGTGACGCTCCTCGAGCGCCTGTCGCTCGAGGACACCTTGGCAGTGCGGCGCGCGAAGGAGACACGCGTCACGGGCTTCCCCGGGGACTCGCTCGTCCGCGCCGCTCTCGATGCAGTCGCGCACGCCGCCGGAGGACACGCCTCTTTCGAGGCCAGGATCGAGAAGCGAATCCCGGTCGCGGCGGGCCTGGGCGGCGGCTCGAGCGACGCCGCCGCGGCATTGCTGCTCGCAAACAGCCTGCTGGACGACCCGCTTTCCGATGGCGTCCTCGCGGAGCTCGCCACCGCGCTCGGCTCCGACGTGCCGTTCTTCCTCCATCCGGGGGCGCAGCTCGCGACGGGCGACGGCACCACGCTCGAGCCGAGGGCGCTGCCGCGCGAGTACTCGGTCGTTCTCGCACTCCCCCGTGGCACGGTGAAGACCTCGACGGCAGACGTCTACGCGGCTTTCGACGCACGTCGCGGCGAGGTCGGCTACGGGGAGCGTCGCGCAGCGTTGCTCGACGCGCTCGACGCGTGCGCCGGTGTCGACGACCTCGCACGGCTGCCACCGAACGATCTCGCCTCCTCGCCCCTCGCCGCAACCCTGCGTGACCTGGGCGCGGTGCGCGCGGACGTGACCGGCGCCGGTCCGGTCGCGTACGGCATCTTCGTCGACGCGCGCGACGCCGTCGGCGCGGCGGCAGCCCTCGGCGACCGAGCCGAGACCTGGACCGCGCGTCCCTCCTGAGCGGAACACCGGAAGCCTTGGCTCGCCGAAAGCCGCGGAACGGTGTCAGACACCGTTCCGCGTCAAGAGCCCATCGTGTCGGTTTTGGATCAATCGCCCCACAGTCGTCCCGGGCGCTTGTTCGTCGGCGTCCACGCCGGCGTCGACCGCGCGGTGAACAGTCGCCCGGTCGAGCAGGGGTCGAGAATCGACGCAGGCATGGCGCTCGCGGCTGTGCACGAATCGGCACAGAGTCGGCACGCTTGTGGCTTGACAGCGATCGGTGTCTGACACCGATCGTCCGGCTCGGGCACCAGCGAAAGGAGCGAGGCTCTCGTTCCCGCGTCGGTCTCCGCCAATCGCTTGTGATAATAACTAGGCAATGCCTAGGAAGGCTCTCACGGCCGCGCAAGCCTCGCGCGCGCTCGGGATCAGTCTCGACACGCTGCGGCGCTGGGATCGCGAGGGGAAGATCCGCGTCGAACGCGACTCCGCGAACCGGCGCGTCGTGGCGGCCGCAGAGGTCGAGCGGCTCCGCGCCGACGAGGGCTCGGAAGGGCTGACGGCGCGCAACCGTTTCCGCGGCATCGTGCGCTCGGTCGAGACGGACGGGCTTCTCGCGCGCGTCGAGATCGACCTCACCGAGCCGGCACGCGTCGTGGCGATCGTGACGCGGGAGTCGGTCGAAGAGCTCGGGCTCCACGCGGGAATGAGCGCCGCGGGTGTCGTGACGTCGACGAGCGTGATGGTGGAGCGATGACGAGACCTCTCAGCCGCGGACGCCTGCTCACGGTCGCCGCGGGCGGGGCGGCGCTCGCCGTCCTTCCCGTCCGGCCCGCGTCGGCCGCGACGGACGAGGAGCTCGCCTACGCGAATTTCGCCGTGTCCAGCGAGCTGCTCCTGGCGGACCTGTACCAGAAGGCGCTCGCGGCGAAGGTCGTCGCCGGCCCCGGGCAGGCCGAACTGCGGGCCGGCCGCAGGGCAGCGATTCAGCACGCCGGCGCGTTGTCCGGGCTCCTGACCGGCGCCGGGCAGGAGGCGCCGACGACGCAGGACTTCGACTTCCGGTGGCCGGAGAAGGCGTTCGACAGCGCCGGCGCGATCGCGGGGACCGCGCGGGTCGTGCTCCGTGCGCTGCTCGGCGCGTACCAGACCGCGATCGTGACCGTGTCGGAAGCGAGCTACCGGATCCTCTACACAAGCCTCGCCGCGAGTGCTGGCCAGCAAATGGGGGCACTGAGCGCGCTCGCGGCGAGCGGCGTCGTCGAACCGTTCCCCGTCGCCCTCGACCTCGAGAGCGCGAGCGGCATGCTCGAGCCGTACCTGGGATGAGGAGGCACGCATGAGGGGCCGTTTGCTCGCTATCGCCGCCCTGGTCTCCGTCGTCTCGGCCTCGCTCGCCTCGGGCGCCACGGCGCGCTCGAGCGCCACGCGGCCGTTGACGATCTACGCGGCCGCGTCCTTGACCGAGGTGTTCAAGACACTCGACCCGGCCCAGAACTACAGCTTCGCGGGGTCGAACGCGCTCGAGACTCAGATCCGAAACGGTGCGCCCGCCGACGTCTTCGCGTCCGCCGCACCGCTCAATGCCCAGCGCCTCTTCAAGGCGGGCATCGTCGACAAGCCAGTCACGTTCACCGCGAACCGATTGGCGCTGATCGTGCCGAAGTCCAATCCTGCAGGGATCACGTCGATCTACGACCTCCGCTCGAAGCCGGTCAAGCTCGTCGTCGCCACGCCGGCGGTGCCGGTGGGCGGCTACACGCTGAGCGTGCTCCGCAAGATGGGGCTCTCGAGCGTGCTGGGCAAGGTCGTCAGCCGTGAGTCCGACGTCAAGGCGGTAACGGGCAAGGTCGCACTCGGACAGGCCGATGCCGGCTTCGTCTACGTCACCGACGCCCGGCCGGTGAGTGACCAGGTCAGCGTGATCCGGATACCGGCCTGGGCGCAGCCGAGGGTCCGCTACGAGATCGCAGTCGTGTCGAAGTCGTCGAACAAGACGGCCGCGCACGCGTGGATCGAGAGGGTCCTGTCGGCGAAGGGCCAGACGGCCCTCAAGAAGGCCGGGTTCCTTCCGCTTCCGAAGGCGTCGTCGTAAACCGGCTCTTCCGCGGCACCCTCGTCCTGGCCGCGGCGCTCGCGCTCGGCTTCCTGCTGCTGCCGATCGTCGCGATCTTCCTGCGCGTGCCTCCGGGCGAGCTCGTCTCCGCGCT
>DASTKF010000252.1:0-3385 GCA_035716065.1 Gaiella sp. | reverse complement strand
GCTCCGATCGCCTCGACGCCGAGCGGGCCGAGCACGAGCGGCAGCGTGAACGCGGCCGGTGAGTAGCCGTAGTCGATCGCGACGCGAAAACGGCGCTGCCTGACCGCGTCCGTGTCGATCGAGTCGAGGATGTCCTGGGCGTAGCTCTCGCGGACCCGCGCCGGGTAGGTCGTCGCCCCCACCTCCGCGAACGTCGCTCGCCGTAGCTCGTGCCGGCTGAAGTGCTTCTCCACCTCGTTCTGCAGAGCCGCTGACATCTGGTTCCCGGGCCACTCGAAGACGCGGATGTTGATCATCTCGGGATCCGCGCTCGAGCGCCCGACGTGGACCCCCGCCTGCAGGCCCTGGGTCTTGAGGACGTGGCGCGTCACTGCAGCCGGCGAGATGCGCAGGTCGGCCACGTGGACGCCGGTCGAGGTGAGACCGGAGATGAGCGCGCGCTGGATCATGCGGCAGGCGTCCGCCGACGCGCGGCTCGCGACCACGCGGTCGCCGCGCCGGAGCGCCGAGCCGAGCGCGGCAGCGAGCCGCACAGCCGTCTCGGGCGTGAGATCGACGTTCACAAGTCCGCTGGCGCCGTTCCGGCCGAACGGCGAGCTGGCCGCGCGCGTCTCCCAGACGACGTTCTCGTGGATCTGGGCGCCGGTCTCGATCTCCTTGAACGGGTAGACGCGGACACCCGGGAAGATGCTCGCCTCGGGCCCCACGGTCACCTGGTCGCCGATCGCGACGCCCTCGTGCACCCGCACGTGGTCGCGCAGGTCGCATCCCCGCCCGATGATCGCGCCCTCCACGACGGAGCTGCGGCCGAGGTACGTGCCGGCATCGACGACGCTCCTGACCACGCGGGCGCCCTCGCGCACGGTCACGCCGCGCGACAGGATCGAGTAGGCGCCCACCGACGCGCCGTCGGCGATCCGGCAGTTCGCGCCGATGAACGCCGGCCCCACCACGCCTTCGACCTCCTCGATGTCGACCTCCTGGCTGACCCAGACGTTGCCGCGCAGCTGGAGGCCCGGGATGTCGAGCTGGACGCGGCCGTCGAGCGCGTCGAAATTCGCCTGGCGGAACTGGTCGAGGTTGCCGATGTCCTGCCAGTAGCCGTCGAGCACGTGGCCGTAGATCGGCCGGCCCATCTCGAGCAGGAGCGGGAACAGCTCCTTCGAGAAGTCGAAGGGCCGGTCCGCCGGGACGTGGCGCAGCACCTCGGGCTCGAGCACGTAGATCCCGGTGTTGATCGTGTCCGAGAACACCTGGCCCCACGAGGGCTTCTCGAGGAAGCGTTCGACGCGGCCTTCCTCGTCCGTGACGACGATCCCGAACTCGAGCGGGTTGTCGACCGACTTGAGGCCGATCGTGACCGCGGCGCCCTTCGCCTTGTGCGCTTCGACCAGCGAGGTCAGGTCGACGTCGCAGAGCGCGTCGCCGGAGATGACGAGAAACGTCTCGTCGAGGCGGCGCTCGGCGAGCTTCACCGAGCCGGCCGTGCCGAGCGGCTGCTCCTCGACCGAGTAGTCGACGTCCATGTCGAGCGACTCGCCGCCACCGAAGTACGTGCGGATCGCCTGCGGCATGAAGGCGAGCGTGACGACCACCTCGTTCATCCCGTGCCGGTGCAGCAGGTCGAGGATGTGCTCCATGCACGGCTTGCCGACGATCGGCACCATCGGCTTCGGCTGGTTCGACGTCAACGGCCGGAGCCGCGTGCCCTCCCCACCCGCCATCACGACGGCCTTCATCGACGGACCTCATGCATCGCCTTGGCAACGTACTGCCCTGCGGCGACCACGGCCAATGCGAGGCTCACCCAGAAGAGCGCGAGGGGCCACCAGGTGTCCCGCGCCGTCACGAGGACGAGCGCCAGCGACGCGTAGAGACCCCACGTCGCGATCTTCCCGAGGCGGGAGACTTCGAACTCGTAGCCGCGCGGGACGACGAGCTTGTAGCCGCCGACGAGGAGCAGGTCGCGGAGCAGGA
Organism: Gaiella sp.; assembly: GCA_035716065.1. Lineage (GTDB taxonomy): Bacteria > Actinomycetota > Thermoleophilia > Gaiellales > Gaiellaceae > Gaiella. The sequence continues at coordinate 1,408 of DASTKF010000252.1, read as the reverse complement.
TCGCGAGGGCGATCCACGGCAGGCGGTCGTAGACGACCAGGAGGACGACGCAGACGTCGATCATGAGTCGGTCCGCGAGCGGGTCCGCGACCTTCCCGAAGCCCGACTCGACGCGCCAGCGACGGGCGAGCCAGCCGTCGAGCTGGTCGGTGATCCCCGCGAGCGCGAAGACGATCCCCGCGGCCCAGCTCGGGCCGTCCTGCTCGCGAACGAGCAGCACGACGAAGAGCGGGATCGCGAGGAACCGCAGGATCGTCAACGCGTTCGGGATCTGGCGGAGCGGTTCCGGGACAGACCTCGAAGCCTCCATCGCCTTAGGTTAGTGTCGTGGCCCGTGGCACGAGTGGTCACGCTCCCGGGCTTCGTGAACGCGCACAGCCACGCGTTCCAGCGGGCGCTCCGCGGGCGCGCCGCGGGTAGCGACTTCTGGGCCTGGCGCGACGGCATGCTGGCCGAGGCAGAGCGTCAGACTCCCGAGACGGTGCGCGAGCGCTACGAGCGGACGTACCGCGAGATGCGCGCCGCCGGCTTCACGGCGGTCGGCGAGTTCCACTACCTCGGGCTCGAGACGGCGTACGCCGCCGCGGAGGCAGCCCACGCCGCCGGGCTCGCGTACGTGTCGCTCCACGTCGCCTATGCCCGTGGCGGGCTCGAGCGGATGCGGCAGCCCTCGGTGGCCGCCTACGTCGCTCAAGTCGAGCGGTTGCGCGACCGCGGCATCGCGGTCGGGGTCGCGCCCCACTCGGTCCGCGCGTGCCCGCGCGACTGGCTCGTCGAGCTCGGCCGCTACGCCGCCGCCGAGCAGCTCGTCCTGCATGTCCACGCCTGCGAGCAGCCGCGCGAGATCGAGGAGTGCCTCGCCGAGCACGGCCAGCGCCCGATCGAGCTGCTCGCCGACACGGGCTGCCTGGGTCCGCTGACGACGGTCGTCCACGCGACGCATGCCAACGGCGCCGAGCTCGACCTCCTGCGGGACAGCGGCTCGACGATCTGCGCGTGCCCGACGACCGAGGCCGACCTGGGCGACGGGTTCCTCCCTGCGATCCGCGTGCTCCACCGCGGGATTCCGCTCTGCATCGGCAGCGACTCGAACGTCCGGATCGACCCCTTCGAGGAGCTTCGCGAGCTGGAGGGCATCGCACGGCGACAGGACGGCCGGCGCGGCGTGTTCGAGACGGATGCGCTGTGGGCGATCGGCGGCGCGAACGGCGCTCGGGCGCTCGGTCTCGAGTCGTGGAGCGAGATCGAGGTCGACCTGGATCACCGCTCACTCGACGGCGTCGCGCCGGAGCACCTTCGTGCGGCGCTCGTCGCGGGCTGCGGCGGCGACGTCGTCGTGCCGCCCACCTGAGCGCCGAGGCGCGATCGCTACGCTCCCAGGCATGGACGTCACCGAGCAGACCTTCGA
>DASTKF010000251.1:0-2527 GCA_035716065.1 Gaiella sp. | reverse complement strand
CCGTGAGGCCCCGGATGTCGGCCGCTGCGACGTAGGACGGCGACGGGGTTGCTCCCTCGCATGAGGGTTAGCCGACGACCCGACGGGGAACGACACCGGAATGGGCCGCAACATTCTGGTGGTCGAGGCCGTCGAGCATGCCGAGGCAGCGGTGCGGGCACGCCTGGGTGACGACGTCGATGAGGTGCGGGTCGTCGTTCCGGTCGTTCGGCAGGGGTTCTTCGACTGGCTCGCGAACGACGAGCGCGCCGCCTCCGATGCCGAGGCAGAGGCATCCAGGCTCGCCGACGAGCTTCCGCGGGTCGTGGATGCTCGCAAGGGGGAGGCGGACGTGATGCTGGCGATCCGGGACGCGCTCGCAACGTTCGACGCCGACGAGATCCTCGTCGCTCTCCATCCTGACGAGGAGGCGTTGTTCGCCGAGCGCGTGGCCGCTGCCGACCTGCGGCCGAGCGTCGACGGCGTCCCAGTGCGCGCGATCGTCGTCCACGACGTGACCCGGTAGCCGCGCAGCGTCCGAACGTCTGGCCCCATGGCCGGGACGCCGGCTGCCGAGGTGACGTTCGTGACGCGACCTGCTACGGCTTGGCGGCCGCAGCGCCGTCGTCGCTCTGCGTCAGTGCCCTCTTCTGCGCTGCCACCCACCCCTCGTACTCGAGCCGGGCAGCGTGCTTCCGGGCTGCTTCGCGTCCCCGACGGGCGGCCGGGGAGTACTTCTGGCGCAACTGCTTCAGCAACAGGCTCATGCGCTCAGCCTGGGACATACGGCCGGATCCGGCGCTACCCGTTGGTCAAGCCCTGAGCTGGACCATCACTGGCGCTGGGCACGCCCGATCTGGCCGTGGACGCCGGTCACTCGGTTCGCCCACGGGAGGGCGAGGAGCGGGCATCCGGGGATGCGCTGTCGGTTATGCAGACGGCGAGGTCGAGGTCGGAGAGCACGGGCGAGGAGCTCTCCTCGTCGGGTCGCGCTTGGACTGCGACGCCCGCCAGGTAGATGTCGTGCCGCCGGTACACGCCGACCCGGGCGTGTCACTTCGGCCGAGAATCCAAACGCCGACGACGGCGCGCTGGCCTACGCGTCGGCTGCCCTGCCGGCGCCGGCCGCTGACGGAGGCGGATCGTCGAACTCGTCGTGACGACGGAACCAGAACGTGTCCGGCGCTTTCGGCCAACCCTCGGGCGCGTCCTCGGCGTCGGATTGACCGCCGTATGGCGTGAGCGACCACAGGCTCCAGACGCTGCCGATGAACTGGACCATCGCCCCGTGCTGGAGGAAGTAGGTGCGGTAGACGTCGTTGCCGTCGCGCAGAAAGACGTTGAGGCCGAACCACTCGTCGACCCCGAAGTCGGCCGAGAACCGCTCGGTGCGAATCGTGTACCAGGGCACGTCCGTCCAGCCCATGCGCTCGGCGTAGCGGCGGAGGTTCGTCTGAGGCGCGGGCGATGCCATGGCGAACGTGATGTCGCGAGAGTGCAGAAGGCCAAGCTCCGGGACCCCGTCGGCGAAGGACGAGCATCCGACGCAGCCGGCGTCAGGCCAGCCACCGACCCCCTCTTCGAAGAAGAACCGGTAGAGGATCAGCTGACTGCGTCCGTCGAACAGATCGACGAGCGACCGGTCGCCCTCCGGGCCTTCGAAGCGGTAGTCGCGCTCGACTTGCACCATCGGCATGCGCTTCCGTTCCGCGGCGAGCTCGTGCATCGAGCTCGCGACCGCCTGCTCACGGTCCTTCAGAGCGGTCAGAGCCGCGTTCCACTCGGTCTGGCTGACGATGGGAGGGCGAGCGACGGCCATCGCTGAATGCGGCGCTACCTCCCGATCGACGTGTTGAACGTGATGATGAACAGAACACCGAATATCCGCGCATGCCGCTGGTCGTCTTCCATCCTCGATCTCGCCCCTTCGTCGCCCGTGTCGGTGAGCCTCGAGGCGACACCCTAAACGAGCCGTGATGCCCACGAGCACGCGCGCGTTCGGAGCGGCGGCCGGCGTGCGCGCTACGCTGAGTTCGCGCGCTTCGCGCGTGCGAGCTCGGTGACGCGTTCGGTGTGCTTGCGACGTGCTCGGCGCGCGGCCGGTGAGAGCTTCCAGCGCCATCGCTTCAGTGCGAATGTCATGTCATGCTCATCGGCGGCTGGAGCCCGCGGCACCCCTCCCCGGCAGGCGAGTCGATGCCGTCCGATCCGCCAGCGCGGTCGCGCGAGCCGGACGGCGGACCGCCCGGATCGAAGTTCAGCGCGGGGCGATCGTGTCGCCGAGCGCGATCTCGCCGTCGCGGAGGATGTCCGCGCGGAGGCCCGCGCGGTGGACGAGCGGGCGGATGATCCCGGGCCGCGTGAGCCGCTCGAGATGGGCGCAGGGCTCGGCCAGCCTGCGTCCGACGCATTCCGCCGTCCCGACCGTGAAGCGCCGGCCGACGAGCGCGTTCAGCGCGATGCCGCGCGTGACGACGTTCCGGCGCGCCTCCTCCCACGAGAGGTCGACGTCCTCGAGCGCCCGCTGCTCGACGAGCGTCAGCTCGTA
>DASTKF010000250.1:0-9983 GCA_035716065.1 Gaiella sp. | reverse complement strand
GGGACAACGTCGAAGAGCTCGTGCGCGCTCTCGGCGAGGTGATCGACACGACGCGCGACGGCGTGCTCGTGATCGACGACGGATCGCCCGACGGGACGGGCGAGATCGCCGACCGGCTGGCTGCCGAGCTGCCGTGGCTCGGCGTGCTCCACCGGGCGAGCAAGCAGGGAATCGGCAAGGCCTACCTCGCCGGCTTCGAGCGTGCGCTCGAAACGGAGGCCCAGCTCGTGCTCGAGATGGACTGCGACTTCTCGCACGACCCGCAGGACGTCCCGCGGTTGATCGCGACCTGCGAGGAGGGTGGGGCCGACCTCGCGCTCGGCTCGCGGTGGGTGGCCGGGGGTGGAACGGAGAACTGGGGCTTCGTCCGGCGAGTCATCTCGCGCGGCGGCTCCCTCTACGCTCGCATGGTGCTCGGCGTCGGGATCCGTGACCTGACCGGTGGGTTCAAGTGCTTTCGCCGTACCGTGCTCGAGACGATCGACCTCGACGCAATCGCCGCGCGCGGCTACGGCTTCCAGATCGAGGGCACCTACCGCGCGCTGCGGGCCGGCTTTCGGGTCGTCGAGATCCCGATCGTGTTCGTCGACCGGCGCGTGGGCGAGTCGAAGATGAGCGGCGCGATCGTCCTCGAGGCGATGCGGCAGGTGCCGGTGCTGCGCTGGAAGGCGCTCCGGGGGAGCGTGTAGTGCTCGACGTCACGGACGCGACGTTCGCCGCGGAGGTCCTCGAGTCGGATGTCCCGGTGCTCGTCGAGTTCACGGCGCCGTGGTGCCGGCCGTGCAAGGCGATCGAGCCGTTGCTCTTGGAGATCGGCAGCGAGCACGGGGAGCGCCTGCGAATCGCACAGCTCGACATCGACGTCAACCTCGGTGTGCCCGCGCGCTACGGCGTCCTCTCCCTGCCGACGGTGATGGTCTTCGTGGCCGGCGAGCCGGTGGAGGTCGTCCACGGCGCCCAGCCACGGCGCCGCTACGCCGACGCCGTCGCCCGGGCGCTCGCCGCCTAGTACCCTCGCGCCGTGGTCGAGACGGCCGTCGTGGAGGAGCTGCTCGCCGCGATCGGCGCGCGCGACCGGGCGCGGATCGCCGCCTGCTTCGCGTCCGACGCGAAGCTTCGGGCGCTGACGCCGCACCGGCTGCGGGAGCTGGACGGGCCGGAGGCGATCGCGGGCCAGTACGGCCACTGGCTCGATCCGCTCGAGTCGTTCGCCCTCGTCTCCGGCGACGTCACGGCGATCGCGGACCGCGCAAGGCTCCGTTACCGGTTCCGCGGGCGCGACCCTGCGAAGGGCTGGCAGGAGAACGAGCACACCGCCTACGCAACGGTCGAGAACGGGCGCGTGGCTGCGCTCAACCTCACGTGCGCCGGATTCCGACCCTCGGAGTTGCCGGGCTGACCGCGGCGCAGACCTGGGACGGACTGCTCGACGACACGGTCGAGGTGGCCTACCGCGGAGTCGAGCCGGCGCGCCGGAGCCGGACGCAACCCCTTCCGTCGGAGCTGCACCGGTCCGTCGTCGAGGCGCTCGCACGGCGCGGCGTCACGGAGCTGTACGCGCACCAGGCGGCGACCTGGGTGGCGGCCTCGGCCGGCGAGAGCGTCGTCGTGACGACGGGGACGGCGTCCGGGAAGTCGCTCGCCTTCTCGCTCCCCGCCCTCGACGCGATCGCGCACGACCGCAGCGCGCGAGCCCTCTTCCTCTATCCGACCAAGGCGCTCGCCCAGGACCAGGCGCGGTGGCTCGCCGGGCTCGGCCTACCCGGGCTGCGGCCCGCGATCTACGACGGCGACACGCCGGTCGAGCAGCGCGCGCACGTGCGGCGAAGCGCGAACGCGATCCTCACGAACCCCGACATGCTCCACGTCGGCGTGCTGCCACACCACGACCGGTGGGGAGACGTGCTGCACAACCTCCGCGTCGTCGTCGTCGACGAGGCGCACGTCTACCGCGGGGTGTTCGGCTCGCACGTCGCGAACGTCCTGCGCCGGCTCCGGCGGCTCGCGCTGGCGTACGGTGCCGACCCGCTGTTCGTGCTTGCCTCGGCGACGATCGCGAACGCGGGTGAGCTCGCCTCGCGCCTCACCGGCCTCGATATTCGTGTCGTCGACAGCGACACGGCGCCGCGCGCAGAGCGCGACATCGTCCTCTGGAATCCGGAGCTCCTCGACCCGGAGCTCGGCATCCGTGCGAGCCCGCTCGGGGACGCGTCGAGGCTCCTCGCAGAGCTGGTCGGCCGCGGCCTGCGCACGATCTGCTTCACGAAGAGTCGCAAGACTGCGGAGCTCGTCCACCGCTTCGCGAGCGACCGCCTCGACACCGCGACGGCACGGCGGCTGGCCCCCTACCGTGCGGGATACACGTCGGAGCAACGCCGTGACATCGAGCGGCGGCTCGTCAACGGGGAGTTGCTCGGCGTGACGGCGACGGATGCGCTCGAGCTCGGGATCGACATCGGCTCGCTCGACTGCGCGATCTCGGTCGGTTTCCCGGGCACCGTCGCTTCCCTGAGGCAGCAGTGGGGCCGCGCAGGGCGGCGGTCTCGGGGGCTCGCGGTGCTGATCGCCAGCGAGGACGGGCTCGACCAGTTCTTCGCAGCCGAGCCGGAGGCGCTGCTACGGCGGAGCGTCGAGGCGGCGCTGATCGACCCGTGGACGCCGCGGATCCTCGACGGGCACGTGCTCTCGGCCGCCTACGAGGGGCCGCTCACGCCTGCAGACGCCGCGGTGCTCGGGGCCGAGGCGCTCGAGCGAGCGGCCGTCCTTCCGGAGCTCGAGTCGACTCCCGCCGGCTACGTCTGGCGAGGGCGCGACACGCCGGCCGCACGGCTGTCGCTCCGGTCGGGCGACCCCGAGTCGTTCGTCATCGTGGACGAGTCGACCGGGACGCTGCTCGGCACGGCGGAGCGCGAACGCGCCTTCTCGACGGTGCACACGGGTGCGGTCTACCTGCACCTCGGCGAGTCGTACGGCGTCACCGCCCTCGACCTCGAGACGCGAACGGCGCTCGTCCGCCCGATAGCCGTCGACTGGTACACGCAGCCGCGGAAGGAGACCGAGACCTCGATCGTCGCGGCGCTGCGCAGCCGGCGCGTCGCCGGCGTCGAGCTCCACCATGGACGGATCGACGTCTCCGAGCAGGTCGTGGCGTACCAGCGGAAGGCGATCGCCGACGGCAGCGTGGTCGACACGACGCCGCTCGACCTGCCCGCGACGTCGTACGAGACCGAGGGCGTCTGGTTCTCTCCGGATCCGGCGCTGCTCGCGGGCATCGACACGATGCCGACCCTCGTCTCGGCACTCCATGCCGCCGAGCACGCGCTCATCTCGCTGCTGCCGCTGTTCGCGATGTGCGACCGCTGGGACATCGGCGGCCTCTCGACGAACGTCCACGAGCAGACGGGCCTGCCGACGGTGTTCGTCTACGAAGGACATGCGGGAGGGGTCGGCATCGCAGAGCGCGGCTTCGACTGCTTCGCCGAATGGGTGGCCGACACCGCGCGCCTCCTCGCGCGCTGCCCATGCCGGTCGGGCTGCCCATCCTGCGTGCAGAGCCCGAAGTGCGGCAACCTCAACGAGCTCCTCGACAAGGCGGCGGCGCTGACCCTGCTCGAGCGCATGGGAGATGCGGGGTGACGGGTTGCAGGGCGGGCGCGCCGGGGTGTGGCCCGAGGGCAAACGCGAAGACGGCGGGGAATCGATACGAAGTCGGCGCGAAGACGGCACAGACACGGCACCGGTTTGCTGCGATCGTTCCGGTAGGGGGGCTGCGTTCCCCCCAGGGGGGCGGTTGGACCGGGTGTGGCGACGCACTGGCGGGCGAGCGATCAGCAAGGTCACCGTCCGCGACCGCGCCGGCGCGCGCTCCCCGCGGTGGCGATGTCGATTCCGGCCGTGCCCGATCGTCTTCCATCCGAGACCGGCTGCACCGACTGAAAGGAGGCACCCATGGAGTACCTAGCTCTGATCCACGCCGACCGGAGCGTGTGGGAGACGATGACCGACGCCGAGCGCGACGCCGCATACGAGCAGTACGGCGAGTTCGCCGAGGCTGCGCGGGCCGCGGGCGTCCTCGTCGGCGGCGAGGAGCTCGCCCCGACCGCGAGCGCCACGACCGTCCGAGTCCGCGACGACGAGCGGCTCGTCACCGACGGGCCGTACGCCGAGGTCAAGGAGGCGCTCGGGGGTTTCTTCATCCTCGACTGCGCGTCCTTCGACGACGCGCTCGACTGGGCCGCGCGGATACCCGCGGCCGAGCACGGCGCTGTCGAGGTCCGTCCCGTCCACGTCGACCCGGAGGCGTGACATGAAGTACGCGATGCTCGTCTACGGCGACCAGTCGGCCTGGGCGGAGCTCGACGAGGAAGAGGCCGCCCGCCTGCGCGCGGAGTCGATGCCGCGCTGGCTCGCCCTCTTCGAGGAGATGGGCAAGGCCGATCCCGCGGTGGAGGGTCGCGAGCTCGAGGCGGCGTCCGACGCGAAGGTCGTCCGGGTCGTCGACGGCGAGCGCGTCGTCACCGACGGCCCGTTCGCCGAGACGAAGGAGCAGATCGGCGGGCTCTTCGTGACGACACTACCCGACCTCGACGAGGCAATCCGTATCGCCGCGCTGGTTCCGGCGGCGGAGACCGGCTCGCTCGAGATCCGGCCCATCGTGGAGCGCTGACCACGACCCTCGAGGCCACGTTCAGGGAGGAATGGCCGCGTGCAGTCGGGATCCTCACCCGCGTCCTCGGCGACCTCGAGCTCGCCGAGGACGCGGTGCAGGACGCCTTCGCAAAGGCGATCGAGCGCTGGCCACGCGACGGCACGCCTCGCTCGCCCGGCGCCTGGATCATCTCGACTGCCCGCAACGGCGCGATCGACAGGATTCGGCGCGAGCGGACGTTCGCCCGCAAGGCGGAGCTCCTGGCGCGGCTCGAGGCCGTCCCGGGCGAGGAGGACGCGGAGGTGAGCACGATCCCGGACGAGCGCCTCGCACTCCTGTTCACCTGCTGCCACCCGGCGCTCGCGGTCGAGGCACGGATCGCGCTGACGCTGCGCGAGGTCGGCGGCCTCGAGACGCGCGAGATCGCCCGGGCGTTCCTCGTCGCGGAGCCGACGATGGCGCAGCGCCTCGTGCGCGCGAAACGTCGGGTGCTCGACGCCGGGATCCCGTTCCGTGTCCCGCCCGACGATCTGCTTCCGGACCGTGTTCCGGACGTCCTCCACGTCCTCTATCTCGTCTTCAACGAGGGATACGCGGCGACGGCCGGCGCGACGCTCGTGCGTGCCGACCTCTGTGCGGAGGCCATCCGCCTTGCCAAGCTCCTGTGCGTGCTCATGCCCGACGAGCCCGAGACGTTCGGCCTGCTGGCGCTGCTTCTCCTCCAGGACTCGCGTCGCCGGGCGCGCGTCGGGCCGGACGGAGAGCTCGTCCTGCTCGCCGACCAGGACCGGACGCTGTGGGACCGCCGGGCGATCGACGAAGGGCTCCGCGTCCTGCGCCGCGCCGAGGCACACCGGCGACCCGGCCGGTACCAGCTCCAGGCGGCGATCGCGGCCGGACACGCGGAGGGCACGGATCCTCGGACGATCGCCGCGGTCTACGACGCGCTGCTCGAGATCGATCCGTCGCCGGTCGTGCGATTGAACAGGGCGGTCGCGATCGCGCTCGCGGGCGACCTCGGGAGGGCCCTCGAGCTGATCGACGGGCTCGAGGAGCTGGACGGCTACGCGTACCTCCACGCAGCTCGCGCCGATCTACTTCGGCGACTCGAACGGGACGGCGAGGCCGCCGCGAGCTATCGCGCGGCTCTCGCGCTGACCGACAATGCGCCCGAGCGCCGCCTTCTGGAACGACGTCTCCGGGAGGTCGAGGGGCGGGACGTCAGGGCGTGACCAGCAACTCGAGGACAAGGTCGACAGCCTCACGCGGGCTTGCGGCAGCGATGACGCCTTCCACGGCCTGTCCCTCGCCGAGCTGGACGACCGGGCGTCCGAGCCGGAGCGCAAACCCGATCTCGGCGAGTGTCCCGTAGCTCCCGCCCACGGCGATCACCGCCTGACCGGATGCCGCCACCGCGAGGTTTCGCGCATGGCCGATGCCCGTGACGACGACGTGGTCGGCCCACGGGTTGGCGTCCGCGTGCGCCTCTCCCGGAAGGATGGCGATCGTCGTCCCTCCCCCCGCCTTCGCGCCACGATGGGCCGCCGCCATGACCTCGCCGAGCCCGCCAGTGACGACCGTGCAGCCGCGCTCCGCCAGCAAGCGACCGACCTCCTCGGCCTGGGCGACTCGATCCGACCCGCTGCCGACGACTGCGACCTGGGGCGCGTTCATCGTGCGATCGTAGGCCGCGGATGCCGGAGCGGCCCGACTGAATGACCGACGTGTCCGCGCTCTACGGCCTGCGACTCCACACCCCGCGGCTCGAGCTACGCCTCGGCAGCCGGGCCGAGCTGAAGACGCTCGCCGAGGTCGCGAAGGCGGGCATCCACCCGCCGGACGAGATGCCGTTCGCCGTCCCGTGGACCGACGCGAGCGCCGACCCCGGCTTCGTCACCGACTTCGTCTCGCACCATGAGCAGACGCTTGCCGCTTGGACGCCCGAGGACTGGAGACTGAACCTTGTCGCCTTCCACGACGGCGCGCCGGTCGGCTCGCAAGCGCTCCGCGCGACCGGCTTCTCGGTCGACCGAACCGTCGACACCGGGTCATGGCTCGGCTCCGCCAGCCAGGGGCGCGGGCTCGGCACCGAAATGCGGGCCGCGGTGCTCGAGCTCGCGTTCGGCCGCCTCGGCGCACGCGCAGCGCAGTCCGGGTGGCTCGAGGGCGGCGCTGCCCAGTCCGCCGGCGTGTCGGCGCGGCTCGGCTACCGGGAGGTCGGCACCCACCTGGAGCGGCCCCGCGGCGAGTCCGTCGTCCATCACGACCTGCTGTTGGCTCGCTCGGATTGGACGTGCCCGATTCGCGTCGAGGTCGAGGGCGTCGACGCATGCCTCGCGCTGTTCGGCGCCGCCCCGAGCGCGTGACAAGCGCAGACCGTCTGTGTCCCGCGCCTACAGTGCCGCTCATGGCGAACGAGACCACGAACGACGGACTGCCCTTTTCCTCGGCGCCGTTCGGCGTGCCGGAGCTCCTCGAGCTCGTGGCCGGCGCGCGCCGTGTGCTCGATGTCGGCTGCGGCTCCGGGCGGCTCACGGTCGCCCTCGCCCGGGCCGGGGCAGAGGTGACGGGCATGGACACGAACGCGGAGGGGCTCGCCGACGCGGAACGGCTCGCCGAGAAGGCAGGCGTGCGGCTCACGCTCGTCGAGGCGGACATGGAGAAGCCGCTGCCTTTCGCGGATGCGTCGTTCGACGCCGTGACGAGCAGGCTCTCGCTGATGATCCCCCGAGACGCCGTCCCGACGCTACGTGAGCTCGGACGTGTCCTCGGGCCGCGGGGGCGCATCGCGACCGTGGTCTGGGCGGCGTTGCCGGAGAACCCGTGGTTCGACGCCGCTCGCGAGGCGGTACGCGCCGTCCTCGGCGACGAGCGCGCGTCTTTCGCCCGCGCCTTCGGGCGGCTCGGCGTCCTGCCTGACGCGGAGCTCGCGCACCGGGCAGCGGGGTTCGACGACGTCGAGGGGCGGCTCCTGCGCGAACACCTCGTCCGGGTGGACGCCGCCGAGCACTGGCGGCTGCTCGCGACGGAAAACGGGCACTTTCGCCGGATCGACGCCGCGCTCGGCGAGCAGGAGCGCCGTGCCCTGGTCGCCGAGCTGGAGGCGCGGCTCGCGCCGTACCGCGTCGGCGATGACCTCGAGCTCCCGCGCACGCTTGTGCTCGTGACCGGCCGGCGCCCCGAGTAGCGACCGCCGGTCTCAGCGAATGGCGCGGAGGGCGGCGCCGAGCGACTGGCCGCCTTCGAGAACGCGCGCGAAGAGATCGCCGTCGCGGCCGACACGCTCGAGGACGACGTCCATCGTGAAGGCGTGGATGTCGAGCCCCGGCACCACCTCGTCCCAGCGAAGCGGCGTCGAGACGGGCGCTCCCGCCCTCGGGCGCACCGAGTAGACGGACGCGGTGGTCTTCCCCGGGCCATTCTGGTTCGCATCGACGAGCACGCCACGGCGCTTTGCCTTGGTCCATTCGGTCGTCACGAGGCCAGGGTGCGCGCGTGCCAGCGCCCCGGCGACGATCCCGGCGAACTCGCGCACCTCGTCGAACCCGTGGCGACGCGCAATCGGGACGAGAACGTGGATCCCGCGCGAGCCGCTCGTCTTCGGCACCGACTCGAGGCCGAGCACGTCGAGCGTCTCCCGCACGAGCAGCGCGACCCGGACCACCTCCTCGAACGTCGCTCCTTCCGAAGGGTCGAGGTCGAACATCACCCAGTCCGGCCGCTCGGGCCGGTCGGCGCGCGAGGCCCAAGTGTGCATGTCGATGCAGCCCATGTTGACCATCCAGAGAAGGGCGAGCTCGTCGTCGACGAGCGCGTAGTCGATCACCTTCTTCTCGCCTTCGCGCGTCGACGCCGGGAAGGCGGCGGTCTCGATCCAGTCGGGCATGTGCGAGGGTGCCTGCTTCTGGAAGAAGCTCTTGCCCTGCCAGCCGTCGGGGTAGCGCTTCATCGTGAACGGCCGCTTGCGCAGGTGCGGGACGAGCACCTTGGCGACGTCCCGGTAATAGGCGAGGAGCTCGCCCTTGGTGATGCCCTCGTCGGGCCAGAACGGCTTGTCGAGGTTCGAGAGGCGCAGGGTCTTTCGTCCGCGCCGGACCTCCGCGTCCATTGGGGGCCGTTCCACGGGGACATCGTCGCGGATCCCCAGAAAGACTGGCGCGCGCAGCCTCCCTTCCCTCGTCCGCTCCGCGAAGGTCACCTCGGCGGCGAGCTTCGGCTCGACCCAGGTCACGTCAGCGGCGCGCACGCGAGGCATCCGCGGCGTCTCGACGAGCGGTGACGTCGGGCGCGAGAGCGGCCGCAGGGCCGCCAGCAGCGAGTCGACGTCTCCGTCACCGAGACCCGAGCCGACATTCCCGGCCCAGTGGAGCCCGTCGGCTTCCCGGCGCCCGAGGACGAGCGCGCCGAGCTTTTCCCGTCGCCCCGTCCCCCGCGTGAAGCCGACGATCGGGAAATCGTCTTCCAGCCTGAGCTTCAGCTTCTGCCACTCGGGCGTGCGCCGGCCGGGACGGTACGGCGCGTCGGCGCGCTTCGCGACGACGCCCTCGAGACCCTGGTCGGTTGCCGCCTTCAGCAACGCCGGCCCGTCCTCGAAGGCGGGCGACAGGCGCACGGCGTCGGAAGCCGGGTCGAGGACGTTCTCGAGGAGCCGTCTTCGCTCCGTGAGCGGACGCCGGTGGACCGGCTCGCCGTCCAGCACGAGCAGGTCGAAGACCATCAGGACGAGCCGCCCGGCGCCCGACTGCAGTGACTCGAAGCGGGAGGCACCCGACTCGTCGAGCGCACAGACCTCGCCGTCGAGCACGGCCGAGGGCGTGCGCACCGCGTGCACGACCGCACGGGCAACGTCGCGGAAGCGCTCCGTGAGGTCCTTGCCGTTCCGGCTCGTCAGCGTCGCTGCACCGCCGCGGAGCGTGACGATGGCGCGGTAGCCGTCCCACTTCGGCTCGTAGAGCCAGCCGGCGCCGGTCGGCAGGTGCTCGGTCAGCGTCGCGAGCTGCGGGCGGAGCTCCTGCGGCGAAGCGTCCTCGGCCGCGTCCTTCCGGAGCAGAAGCCAGTTGCGCTCGTCGCCGTCCAGCCGGGCGGGGACGAGCGTCCAGACGCCGTCGACACGCTCGCCGTGCAGGTGAACGGTCAGCCCGCCGTTCCGCTTCTCCTCGAGCAGCTCGTAGGTCCCCCGGTCCCAGATCTCCACGGTTCCGGCGCCGTACTGGCCGGCGGGAATCACGCCCTCGAACGAGCCATAGTCGAGCGGATGGTCCTCGACGTGGACGGCCAGATGCCGTTCGCCCGCCTCGAGTGGTAGGCCCTTCGGCACCGCCCAGCTCGCGAGCGC
>DASTKF010000249.1:0-3551 GCA_035716065.1 Gaiella sp. | reverse complement strand
AGCAGCCGCTGGCTGAAGAAGAGCCCGTTCCCGGCATCGATGTTGGCACGCATCCGCTCGGGTCGCACCACGAGACCCTCGACCAGCCAGGCGAACCGGTCGAGCATGTAGTCGATCGCGAGGAACGAGTCGGGCAGGACGACGCGCTCGGCGGAGGAGTGCGAGATGTCGCGCTCGTGCCAGAGCGCGACGTTCTCGAGCCCGACCATCGCATTTGCCCGGACGACGCGCGCGAGGCCGCAGATCCGCTCGGCCGTGATCGGGTTCCGCTTGTGTGGCATCGCCGACGACCCCTTCTGGCCACGCGCGAATGGCTCCTCGACCTCCCGCACCTCGGTGCGCGCGAGGTGTCGGATCTCGGTCGCGAAACGGTCGAGCGAGGACGCGAGCAGCGCAAGCGCGGACAGGAGCTCGGCGTGGCGGTCGCGCTGGAGGATCTGTGTCGAGCTCGGCGCCGGGTCGAGTCCCAGCCGTTCGCACGCGATCTGCTCGACCTCCGGGTCGATCGCCGCGTACTGTCCGACCGCCCCGGACAGCTTTCCGACCCGCATTCCCGCTACCGCCCGTTCGATGCGCGCCCGGTCGCGGGCCAGCCCGAACGCCCATCCGGCGAGCTTCAGCCCGAATGTCGTCGGCTCGGCATGGACGCCGTGGGTGCGCCCCATGCAGAGCGTGTCCCGATTCTCCTCGGCCCGGTCGACGACCGCGCGAAACGCGCGATCGAGCCCTTCGAGGACGAGCCCCCCGGCATCCTGGACGGTGAGAGCGAGGGCCGTGTCGAGCACGTCGGACGACGTGAGGCCGAAGTGGAACCAGCGCCCGTCCTCGCCCAGGGATCCGGCGACGGCGTCGACGAACGCGGCGACATCGTGATTCGTCTCCCGCTCGAGCTCGGCCACACGCGCTGCGGAGGGCGGGTGTGCGCCGGACCGGATGCGCGCCATGGCGTCGCCGGGAACCACGCCGAGCGCGCTCCAGCCCTCGAGTGCCGCGAGCTCGACCTCGAGCATCCTGGCGAGCTTCGCTTCGTCCGACCAGACCTGGGTCATGGCGGGACGCGCGTAGCGAGCGATCACGCTGTCAGTCTAGAGGCGGCGCCGGAGGGGAGATCCGTGACGAAGTTGGTGCAGTGTCGACACACTCTCGTGACTCATTGTTGCCTGTTTCGACGATAGAATGAAAAGTGGGTGGTGGGATGGGGTGCCCCAAGGGGAGGGCGCTCTTTGCGAAATTCGTCTGTCACCCGACGAGCGCGTCGGCGCGCGCGATGTCCTCCCGGCGACGGGCGCCAGGAATGTGGATGCGGTCGGCGGCCGCGTACGCCGCGGAGCGCGCGTCTGCGAGCGTCGGCCCCGTCGCCGTCACGCCCAGGAGACGTCCGCCGTTCGTCACGAGCCTGCCATCGTTCAGCGCGGTGCCCGCGTGGAACACGAGCGCCCCCTCGGCCGCGGCATCCGCGATCCCCTCGATCGTGGTTCCGCGGTCGCCGGAGCTCGGGTAGTCACCGGCGACGAGGGCGACAGTCACCGCGGCAGCCGACAGCCGGCCAAGCGCGACGCCTCTCAGCGAGCCGCTCGCGGCCGCTGCCAACGCCGCCAGAAGATCCCCGTCGACGAGCGGAAGCACGGACTGCGTCTCCGGGTCGCCGAAGCGGCAGTTGTACTCGAGCACGCGGGGTCCGTCTGCGGTGAGCATCAGTCCCGCAAAGAGCGTGCCGACGAAGGGGCTTCCCCGGCGAGCCAGCTCCCCGAGAACGGGCTGGATACACGCGTCGACGAGACCGTCGAGCGCGTCGTCGCCGACGTCGGGAACGGGCGCGAACGAGCCCATGCCTCCGGTGTTCGGGCCCTCGTCGCGGTCGTAGGCACGCTTGAAGTCCCGCGACGGCGCGAGGACGAGCGCGTCCGCTCCGTCGCAGACGGCGAAGAGCGAGACCTCGGGCCCGTCGAGCAGCTCCTCTACGACGACGTCGCCGCCGAATCCGCGAGCAACTTCGATCCCGGCAGCCAGCTCTGCCTCCGTCCGGCAGACGACGACCCCCTTGCCGGCCGCCAGCCCGTCGGCCTTGAGCACACACGGGACGCGGGTGGAGTCGAGCAGCGCGGCGGTCGGGACGCCTGCCGCGGCCATCACGTTCTTGGCGAAGGACTTGGACCCCTCGATCCGCGCCGCCGCAGCCGACGGCCCGAAGACCGTGAGGCCCGCGTGGCGGAGCACGTCGGCGACACCGGCGACGAGAGGAGCCTCGGGCCCTACGACGACGAGATCGACGCCGAGGAACCGCGCCAGCCCGAGCAGGCCCTCTGCGTCGTCGGCGGCGACCGGATGGCAGGTCGCGAGTGCCGCGATCCCGGGATTGCCCGGCGCAGCATGGAGCTCGGTCAGCCCCGGCGACGACGAGAGGCGCCAGGCGAGAGCGTGCTCTCGACCCCCCGAGCCGACGACGAGGACGCGCATCGAGCCTCTACTGGGGCTGGAGTGCGAGCACCGCGTCGCGCGAGGCGCCGGTGCCGACGAGGGTGACGGGAACGTCCAGCGCGTCCGAGACGAAGGAGACGTAGTCGGCGGCCGCGTCGGGGAGGGCGGAGCCGGCCAGGACTTCGTTCCAGCCGGCGAGGGTCTCGAACACCGGCGCGCAGTGGTGGAAGTCGGACTGGTGGGCCGGGAAGTCCTCGGTCTCGGACCGGTCCGGGAGTCGGTAGCGCACGCAGACGGGGATCTCGTCGAACGACGAGAGCACGTCGAGCTTCGTCAGCGCGAGCGACGTGATGCCGTTGACGCGGACGGCGAAACGCAGCGCCACGAGGTCGAGCCAGCCGCAGCGGCGCACGCGTCCCGTCACGGTGCCGAACTCACCGCCGAGCTCACGCACCCGCTCCTGCGCCGGCCCGTCGATCTCGGACGGAAACGGCCCCTCGCCGACGCGGGTCACGTACGCCTTCGAGACCCCGAGGACCTCGTCGATCCGCTGCGGCCCGAGGCCAAAGCTGACCGCGGCTCCGGCCGCGATCGGGCTCGAGGAGGTGACGAAGGGATACGTGCCGTGGTCGAGATCGAGCAGCGTCCCCTGGGCGCCCTCGAAGAGGACGCGCCGCCCGTCGCGCAGGGCGCGGTCGACGAGCAGGGAGGTGTCTGCAACGTACGGCGCGAGGCGCTCTGCCTGGTCGAGCGTGCGCGCGACGACATCCTCGGCGTCGAACGGGTCGATCCCGTAGACGCGCTCCAGCCACACGTTCTTCTCGCCCGCGGCGAGCTCGACCTTCTCCCGCAGGATCTTCGGGTCGAGCAGATCCTGGACGCGGATCCCGATACGGGTCGCCTTGTCCGCATACGCAGGCCCGATCCCGCGACGCGTCGTGCCGATCTGCAGCTTGCCGAGGCGCCGTTCACGGGCGCCGTCGAGCGCGACGTGCCACGGCATGATCAGATGGGCGTTGCCCGAGACGAAGACGAGCCCGTCCGTCCGGTGCCCGCGGGACTCGAGCTCGTCGAGCTCGCCGATCAGCACCTCCGGGTCGACGACGCAGCCCGCGCCGATCGCGCTCGCGACA
>DASTKF010000248.1:0-13966 GCA_035716065.1 Gaiella sp. | reverse complement strand
TCACGTTGGCGTCGAGGGTACGCACGAGCTCGTCCGTGGCGCAGAGGTGATGCGGGCTCGCCTCGGCGCTGACCCGCACCCCCGTTGCGCGCGCACGGCGAACGGCGTCGACGGAGGCCCGCGCGGAGAGGTGCTGCAGGTGCACCGGACGGGCCTCGTAGGCCGCGAGCGAGAGGTCGCGCTCGACCATCAGGCTCTCCGCCACCGACGGCCAGCCGGCAAGCCCGAGCGCAGCAGAGACCGCGCCTTCGTGCATCTGGCCGCCGGCAGAGAGCGTCGGCTCCTCGCAGTGGAGGGCGAGCGGCCGGTCGGCGACCGCGCTGTAGGCGAGCGCACGCCGCATCAACCCCGCGGACGCGACGGGCCGTCCGTCGTCGGTGAACGCGATCGCGCCCGCCGCCGCGAGCTCCGCCATCTCGGTGAGCTCCTCCCCGCGCTGTCCCTTCGAGATCGCGGCGGTGAAGCCCGTCGACACGACGGCCTCCTCGCGCGCCTGCTCGACGAGCGCCTCGAGCACGCTGGCGTTGTCGACGACCGGATCGGTGTTCGGCATCGCGACGATCGCGCAATAGCCGCCCGCCGCGGCCGCCTCCGTCCCGGACGCGATCGTCTCCTCGTCCTCGCGGCCGGGCGTGCGGAGGTGGACGTGTGGGTCGACGAACGCCGGCGCGAGGACGAGCCCCTCGGGAGCCGTTGCGACTGACTCGATCGCCGTGATCACGCCGTCCTCGACGGTCACCATCGCGGGCACGTCGAGCCCGCCCGAGGGGTCGATCACGTGCGCCCGGACGGTGAGCGTGTCGGCCCGGCCGTCCCGGGACACGAGCACTACGCGACCTCCATGACCGGCATCGACGCAACGTGGAGCCCAGGCGCCGTCAGCAGGTCGTAGAGCACCGCCATCCGGACGACGAGACCCGAGCGCACCTGGGTCGTCACGAGCGAGGCGCCCGAGTCGGCCACGCGAGGGTCGATCTCGACGCCGCGGTTCATCGGCCCGGGGTGCATCACGACCTGCCCGGGGCGAACGCGGTCGGGCGTGACCCCGTAAAGCGCGGTGTACTCCCGCAGCGATGGGACGTACGACGCCTCCATGCGTTCGGCCTGCATGCGCAGGACGTAGACGACGTCCACGTCCGCGAGCGGGTCGATCGAGTGGCTGACCTTCGCCCCGAGCGCCTCGACGTTCCGCGGCAGGAGCGTCGGCGGGGCGATCAAGACCGGTTCGGCGCCGACGAGGAGCAGCGCCTCGACGAGCGAGCGGGCCACGCGCGAGTGGAGGACGTCGCCGACGATCGCGACCGTGACGCCGTCGAGCCGGCCGAGGGCATCCCGGATCGTGTGCAGGTCGAGCAGCGCCTGCGTCGGGTGCTGGTGCTTCCCGTCGCCGGCATTGACCACGTGCGCGTCGGTCGCGGCCGCGACGAGCTGCGAGGCGCCGATGTGCGGGTGGCGGATCACGATCACGTCCGGGTCGTACGCCGCGAGGGTGAGAGCGGTGTCGCGCAGCGACTCGCCCTTGTCGACCGACGACCCGCTCGCGCGGAGCACCATCGTGTCCGCCGAGAGCCGCTTCGCTGCGAGCTCGAAGCTCGACAGCGTCCGCGTCGACGACTCGTAGAAGAGGTTCACGACCAGCCTCCCGCGGAGTGTCGGCAGCTTCTTCATCTCGCGGTCGAGCGACCGCTCGAGCGCGCGTGCCGTGTCGAGGATCCGCTCGGCGTCGTCACGTGTGAGGTCACCGACACCCAGCAGGTGCCTTCGCTCAGTCGTCATCGTCGCTCCTCCCGCGCTCGAGCATGACGCGATCCCGCCCGTCGATCTCCTCCAGCTCGACGCGGACGCGCTCGTCGAGCGCCGTCGGCAGGTTCTTGCCGACGTAGTCGGGGCGGATCGGAAGCTCACGGTGCCCGCGGTCGACGAGCACTGCGAGCTGCACGCGGTCGGGCCGGCCGAAGTCGAGGAGCGCGTCGATCGCGGCCCGAATCGTCCTCCCCGTGAAGAGGACGTCGTCGACGAGCACGCAGGTGCGGCCTTCGAGCGCGAAGTCGAGCTCGGTGCCGCGGACGACGGGCTGCGGATGGAGCGGCGCCGCTCGTCCTCGGACGAGAACGTCGTCGCGGTGAAAGGAGATGTCGACCTCACCGAGCTCGGGCTCGAACCCGCTCCGCTCGGCGACGAGTGCCTGGAGCCGCTGCGCCAGCGGCACGCCCCGCGTGTGGATCCCGACGAGGGCGAGGCGAGGGACGTCGTCGTTGCGCTCGATCAGCTCGTGGGCGAGTCGCGCGAGCGTCCGCCCGAAGGCGTCTGCGTCGAGGATCTCGCGCGCCCGGCCACGCGCGGGGGAATCGGTGTGCATCGCTTTCGCTCCTTCCCGGCCTCGCTGGACCGGTTTAAAGGGAACCCGCGTGCGAGTGTAACGGCGGTGTTGGACGGTCCTTCACATGTTGCACACGGCCGGCAGTGAGGATGCCGGCGTGACCGGCTCGGAGACGGCCACAGCCGTACCGTCGCGCCCGCGGCGCGTCTCACGCACGGCGCTTGCCGTTCTTGGCCTGATCGTCGTCTCCACCGCCGCACGCTTTGCCGCCGCGCAGGCCTTCTCGACGCCGTGGATCGCGCCCGACGAGATGGTCTACGGGATGCTCGGCGAGGGGCTCTGGTCGCACGGGACGTTGACGTTGCGGAGCTTTCCGTCGCCGTACTACAGCCTGCTGACGCCGGCCCTGATCGGCGCCCCGCTCGCGGCGCTCGATCTCGCCGACGGCATCCAGTGGGCGCGTCTCCTGCAGGCGCTCGCGATGTCGCTCGTGGCGGTGCCGACCTACCTCTGGGCACGGCGGATCGCGTCGGCCTGGTGGGCCGTGGCTGCCGCCGCGCTCGTGCTCGCCTCCCCCCTCCTCCATTACGCGGGGTTCCTCATGACGGAGCCGCTGACGCTGACCGTGGTCACGGTGGCGCTCCTCATGCTGGCGCGGGCGCTCGAGGAGCCATCGATGTGGCGGTACGGCGTCTTCGTCGCGTGGGCGACCGCCGCCGCCGCCGTCCGCCTGCAGGCGCTCGTGCTCCTGCCGGCGTTCCTCCTCGCCGCCGTGATCGACTCCGTCGCGGCGCGCGATCGCGCGCGGCTGCGGCCGCTCCTCTGGTTCGCCGCGTTCGCCGCTGCCGCCGCGGGGCTCGTGGTCGTGATCATGCTCGCCGCCGGCGGGGAGCTCTCGACACGGCGCCTTCTCGGCGCGTACACACCCGTCGGCGAGGCGACGGGGGTCGGCCGAGAGCGGCTGCAAGAGGTCGTCTGGCACGCGTTCGACGTCTCTGTCCTCGGCCTCGGCGCCACGCTGCTCGCAACGGCCGCGCTCGCGTGGAGGGTGCTGTCCCGGCGCGACACGGATCCCGCCCTGCGCGCCTTCGTCTCGACCGCGCTGGCCTACGCGGCGCTCCTCGTCGTCCAGGTCGGGCTGTTCGCCGCCGTCTTCGTGGGCACGATCGCCGAGCGCTACCTGCTCACCCTGTTGCCGCTCCTCGCGGTCGGGCTCTGCGCGTGGATCTCGCGCGGTGCACCGCGTGCGCTCCCGGTCGTGATCCCGCTCTGGGCTCTCGTCGTCGTCGGCGCTGCCACCGTGCCGATCGCGCAGCTCGCGACGCCCGAGACGCTCCCGAATGCGCCGACGGCGGCCGGTCTCATGCGCGTCGGCTCCGAGGGCTGGTCCCGCGCCGCGCTCGTCGCCGCCGCCCTCGTCGCGGGCGCCCTCGTGCTCGCGCTCCCGCGGCGGTTCGCATGGGTGACCGCCGCGGTCGTCGGTGTCGGCCTCGCGCTTCTGTCGATCGACGCAGGCGACCGGATCGCCGACGCGTCGGCACACGAGGAGCGGGTCGCGATCGGCTCCGAGCCGCCGACCTGGCTCGACGACGCCGGTCTCGACGACGCGACGCTACTGGTGACCGGTGACCGGCTCTGGACTGCGACCGCGCGGACGATCTTCTGGAACCGTGGCATCGTGGAGGCCGTCCGGCTCGCTCCCGCCACCACGCCGTTCCCGCCGGCGACTGCCTCCGTCGGCATCGGGCCCGACGGCATCCTGTCGGACGCGTTTGGTGTGGAGCTCGAGCGGCCGCTCGTCGTCACGCCGTCGACGATCACCCTCGCCGGCACCCAGGTCGCGGCGCGCGCCGCGGGCGACAGCGAGGCCTACGGGCTCACGGTCTGGCGGCCGACGGGACCTGTCCGTGTCGTGCTCCGCACCGAGGGGTTCCTTCCGAACGGCGACTTCTCGGGCACGGCGCGCATCACGGTCTACGCGTGCCGGCGGGGCACGCTCGACGTCACGGTGCTCGGCAAGTCAGAGGCTCCGATCGAGGCGCGCGTCGACGGCTTCGCGGTGCAGCGGCTCGACACGCCGAACGGCAAGGCAGCGACGTACCACATCCCCGCGCCACCGTATGCGGACGGGACGCGGCCGTGCGTCTTCGAGCTCGAGAACGCCGGCTACGCCGGGACGACGACGATCGCGTTCACGCCCGCATAGCGCCTCGACCGAGGTCAGCCGGGAAGCTGGTCGTCCGGCTCGGTGAGGGCCTCGATCGCGTCCCGCGCCGCGTCCAGCTCGTCGGCCGGCACGAGGAGTCGGACCGGGACGTCGCCGTGCGCCTCCGGATGCTCCTCGACCGCCCCTTCGAGCGTCGCGGCGATGCCCGCGCTCGTCAGCAGCGCCTGGAGCTCCTCCGCCTCGTCGACGCTGCCGGCCACTGCCACCTGGACGAGCTTGCTCATGTGCCTGACCCTACATCCTCGCTCGCGCGGCCGCGTCTGGCTCCGCGCGGGACGAGCTGGGGCTCGCCGCGCTCGGGCAGAGGCACGACGAGAAGATCGAAATCGCGGGGAACGACGGTGCGCGGGAACAGCTGTCGCGCCTCCTCGGCGACGTCCGACGGCGGGTATCGCGCGGACAGATGCGTCAACGCGAGCAGGCCGACATCCGCCTCCTTGGCGACGAGCGCCGCCTCGCCCGCGGTCGAGTGCCCCGTCTCTTTCGCGCGCGCCCGCTCGTCTGCGAGGAAGGTCGCCTCGTGCACGAGCACGTCCGCCCCTGCGGCTGCCTCGACGACCGACGCGGCAGGCGCCGTGTCGCCTGTGATCACGACGGTACGCCCGCGGCGGACTCCACCGAGCACCTCCTCGGGCCGGACCACGCGCCCATCCGGCAGCGAGACCGCATCGCCGCGCTGCAGGGCGCCGCGGAGCGGGCCGCCCGGCACGCCGAGCGCGTCCGCAGCGGCGACGTCGAACCGTCCCGGTCGCTCGTCCTCCCGCAGCGCGTAGCCGACCGCGGTCGTCCCATGGGCAACCGCGAAGGTCTCGATGCGGTAGTCCCGCAGGGCGACCGACTCGCCGGGACCGAGCTCGACCACTTCCAGCGGATACGCGACCCGTCCGACGACCACGCCCAGCGCGCCGAGCAGCGCACGTGTTCCGCGCGGTCCGTACACGGTGATCGGGACCTCACGCCCGCGCAGCCCGAACGTTTTCAGCATGCCCGGAAGACCAAGCACGTGATCGGCGTGGAGATGCGTCAGGAAGACGTGCTCGAGGTCGACGAGCCCAACGTCTGAGCGGAGGAGCTGCCGCTGCGTCCCCTCGCCGCAGTCGACGAGAAGGCGATCCCCGCCGCGCCGGATGAGCGTCGCCGCCGTCCCCCGCGCCGCAGTCGGCGCCGAGGCGGACGTTCCGAGGAAGACGAGGTCGAGATCCACGGGGGCCGATGGTAGCCCCGGCCGGATTCCCGCCTCTACGTCGGAACGACGAGAACCTGACCGGGCGCGATCGTCGTCGAGTCGAGCCCGTTGCGCGCGCGCAGCTCCCAGACACCCTCCCGCGGATCGCCCGCGTACATTCGCTCGGCGATCGACCAGAGCGTGTCGCCGGGCTTCACGCGGTAGCTCCGCTCGGGGCCGCCGGCACCGGATTCCCCGGCGAAGAACGCCCAGACCAGGAGGACGGCGACTGCGAGGAGCAGGATGCGACCGATATGCGATCTCACGAACATGCGTTCGTAGTCTGACAGAACACATGTTCGATGTCAAGCGCGTGGGCTGCGATCAACCCGCCGAACTGGCCTCGGGCTACCGGATGGGGCGAACGATCGTCGTCGACCGCGCGGGGTTCGTCTCCGCCGCGAGCCGAACGGCGACGGTGACCCGGCCGGCCATGCGTGGCAGACGCACCGAGGCCCATCGGTTCTGCGTCACGGCCGTGGTCGTGCAGCCCACGGGAGCGGTGCGACCGGTGAGCATCCGCCTGGCGCTCGAGAGCGTGTGCGAGCCCGGCAGCAGGCAGACGCGGGCAGACGCGCCTTCGATCGCCGTGACGTCGACCTTGATCGTGGTGGGCGTGACCTCGACGACCGGCCGCTTCGCGCCGAGCACCCTCTTCGACGGGCGCCATGCCGCGCCGGTGGCGCCCCTGCAGCCTGGCTCGGTAACCGCGGCGCGGACCGCGTCGGCCGAGGGTCGCGGACTGCCGTCGGCCCGGAAGAGCCCCGCCTGGAACCCGGTCCGCAGCGCGTCGTCACGGAAGCCGAAGACGTTCACCTGCGCGACATCGGGATCACAGGCGGCACGCCGCACGAGCTCGCCGTAGACGACCGCCTGGCTCGCCTCGTCGGTCACCGCGACGTTCTCGGCGCCGTCGTACCCGGTGCGACCGGCGGTGTCGACCTGCCAGCCGACCTCGTCGAGATAGAGGCGGAGCCCGTCGACCGTCGTCGGCTGAGCCGTGCCCGCGAATGCGTCCCAGGCCGCCTGCTTGATCCGCGCGAGATTCACGAAGCCCGCGTTCGGCCACGCATAGCCGCGGTCGAGCGGGTCGGTCGCGGCGTTCGGATACGGGTGGAAGCTCAGGCCGTCCATGAGCGGGCGGCTACGGCCACTCGTCCGGTACCAGGCGCCGAGGGATGCGAGGAAGCGGACGGGCGACGTGGAGACGTTGCTCTTGGCCGTCGGACGATCGTTCCCGCGTGGCGAGAGACCGACCCCGACGACGGTCAGCGTCGGGTCGACGGCCTTCAGCGCGTCGTACCCCGCCGCGAGGAACGGGCCGAATGTGCGGGCGGAGCGCTGCTTCGCCCCCGAGAACTGCGGCCGCCAGAACGCCGGCTGGTTGGGCTCGTTGCCCACGACGAACTGCCTCACGATCGGATACCGCTGGGCGAGCTCGCCGAGCCAGGCGCCGAACGCCTCGGGCCGCGCGAGCCCCGCCTCCACCTCGCGGGTCGGATACGGATAGGTCGCGAACACGACGCTCAGGCCGGCCGCGCGCGCGGCAGCCACCGTCAGGTCGAGGAGCGGGCGCTCACCGAGCGCGAGCGGGTCGCTCGGCTGCCAGCGGACGGTCACCACCGTCTGCCGAAGCCCCAGCGACGCCATCTCGCCGTAGAAGGCCGCCCCCGCGTCCGGTGCGAACTTCCCCGTGTCGTCGTTTGCCCCGACGTCGGCGGCAGCCGCCGTGCCCGCGCATGCGAGCGCCAGCAAGACCGCGAGGACAACCGAGCGCGAGCGCGCCCTCCCCCCCATCGATTGCACCTGCCGCAGACCCCCCTCGTGATGTCGTCGCCGCCGACTCCGCTCGAGCGGTGCGGGATGCTACAGGATCACGGAAGGCCCGCCAATACCGCGTCGAGGAGCGCATCGGCCCCCTCGCGCACGGGATCGGCCGCCGGCAGGCCCGTCGCGTCGGACGCCGCTGCGACGGCCTCTCGTGCCTCGCGGTCGTCGAGACCGGCGGTGTTCAGCGCCAGCGCGGCCACGCGCGCCGGACGGCGGGGCAACGCCATCCGCTCGTGCAGCTCGACGAGCTCGCGAAGCGGCGGGATGGGATGCCCGGGCGACCCCTCGATCTCGGTCGAGCCCGCCCGGTGACAGAGAACGAGCACGTGCGGAACAGACCCGTGGTACAGCCCGAGCGTGACACCCGAGTACGCAGGATGGACGAGCGAGCCCTGTCCCTCGACCCACAACAGCTCGCCGCCGCGCCGGTGTCCCTCGATCACGAGCTGCTCGGCCGCGCCGGAGATGAAGTCGGCCACCACCGCATCGACCGAGATCCCCCAGCCTGCGATCGCTATGCCCGTCTGCCCGGTCGGGACGAAGAGCGACGCGAGCCCGCGCTCCCGTGCGGCCCGGTCGAGCTCGAGCGAGACGGTCATCTTCCCGACCGCGCAGTCCGACGCGACGGTCAGGACGATTCGGGAGTCGATGTCGAGGTTGGCGCCGGTTGCGCAGTCGAGGCCCTCCGGCGGCCGGCGAAGGTCACGCAGCTCGACGCCTGCGGCGTCGGCGAGCGGGCGCAGCTCCGGATCGTCGGCGAGCATCTCGTGGAGGCCGTTCTCGATCGAGAGCCCGCTTGCGATGCAAGCGCGCAGGATGTCGCGCCACTCCGGCGGAAACCGCCCGCCCTGCGTGGCTACCCCCACGATCGCGACCTCCGGCCCGTACGCCAGGGCGCCTTCCACGTCACCGACGACGGGGACGCCCGCGTCTCTTTCGCCCACACGCGTCGAGTCGAGGATCGCGACGACGTCGTTGCGCCGGTAGCGCAGGACGCCCCGCATCGTCTTCCCGTAGTGAGGATCGGCCGAGAACCCCTCGGCGAGGATCAGGGTCCGCTCACCCGCAGCCAAGCCCCGGCTCCTCGGAGGCGACCTGGACGCCGTCGACGAACGACGGGCCTGGCGCAGGATCGTGCGCGAGCAGGAGATTCCCGTCCAGGTCGACGTGGTCGCAGAGCGGCGCCACCGCGCAGCCGGCCGCGATCCCGAGGCCGGACTCGACCATGCAGCCGAGCATCACGCCGAGGCCCAGTGCGCGCGCGGCGTGCACCATCCTCGTCGCCTCGCGGATGCCGCCCGACTTCGCGAGCTTGATGTTGATCCCGTGCGCGACCTCCTGGCACGCCGCGACGTCTGCGAGCGTGTGGCAGTCCTCGTCGACGTAGACGGGGATCGGCGAGCGCCGCTTCAGCTCGGCGCCGCCGCGGTCGCCCTCGCGGAGAGGCTGCTCGACGTACTCGACGCCGAGCTCGGCGAGCTCGCCGACCGCGT
This sequence comes from Gaiella sp., assembly GCA_035716065.1. GTDB lineage: Bacteria > Actinomycetota > Thermoleophilia > Gaiellales > Gaiellaceae > Gaiella. The sequence goes on along the minus strand of DASTKF010000248.1, from coordinate 4,871 downwards.
CGAGCGCCTCGTCGGCCGTCCACCACTCGTTGACGTCGGCCTGGAGCGGCAGATCGGTCACCGCCCGGACAGCGCGGACGCGCTCCACGTCGAGCCCGTCGCCGCCGCCGAGCTTGAGCTTGAGCCGTCGGAAGCGCGGCGCGGCCTCCGCCGCGCGGCGGGCCATGTCGTCCGGGTCGCCGAGCCACACCGTCCACGACGTCGGCGGGCCGACGCGTCCCACCCCGAGCAACCGGTTGACCGTCGTCCCGAGCAGCTTGCCCTGCAGGTCGTGGAGCGCCGCGTCGAGCGCACACTTCGCGGCCTGTTCGCCTCCGATCGCCACGAGGCGCGCACCGATCTCCTCGAGTGCGAACGGATCGTCGCCGACGAGATCTGCGTGCTGCTCGACGAAGACGAGCGCGCTCTCCGCGGTCTCGCCGTAGCGCTCGATCGGAGCCGCCTCTCCCCTGCCCTCGATCCCGTCGTGCTCGATCGTGACGTGGACGACGTCGGCCCAGTCCTGCGACTCGCGACTGATCACGAACGTCTGCGCGAGGTAGAGACGGACGATCTCGGCGCGGACTTCCATCGGGCGCAAACCTAGCGCCGCACGTCGCGGCGCTGCGCAGGCCGCCTGAGGTCTTCCTTGGCTCGTCTACACTTGCGTCTCCCGGGCGCCCGTAGCTCAGGGGATAGAGCGCGCGCCTCCGGAGCGCGCGGTCTTGCGCGGGTGAACCCATGGTTCCCCCGCGAACCCCCTCCTTCTGGCATTGCACGGCCAGCCACGACTGGCCTCCCGGCCGGCAAAGCCGGCCTCCGGCCGTATGGCTGAGCTCTTCCCCGACTCGTCTACACTTCCGTCTCCCTGGCGCCCGTAGCTCAGGGGATAGAGCGCGCGCCTCCGGAGCGCGAGGTCGCAGGTTCGATTCCTGCCGGGCGCATCGCGAGCGTGTTTGGGCCACAGCGGGCCAGTTGCGCTACCCCAGGGGTAGGCTGGCAACCACGGTCGCGCCCGACTAAACGGGCTGAAATCGATCGCGCGCTTGCGATCGCCTGTGGCAGCACTGCGGGGGCATTGAGTGAGGCAGTCGCTCCTGTGTACGCTCGCAGCGTGGACGCCGATCAATCGGAGACCCGCGCATCGCGGCTGCGAGTCGGGTCGATCGTCGTCCGCTGCGTGCGGTTCCAGGAGCTGCTCGCGTTCTGGCAGGCGGCGCTCGGCTACGAGGCGCGCGAGGCGCCGGAGGACGGCTGGGTCGTGCTCACCGACCCGACGGGTACGGGCCCGAATCTCTCGCTCGAGCGCGTCGAAGCCGATCGACTGCCGCCGCTCGGCGAGCTCAGCCGGGTGCATCTCGACCTCTACACGACCGACCAGCCGGCGGAGGTCGAGCGGCTGCTCGGTCTCGGCGCGACTCGCTACGACCGCAAGCCCAATCCGGACGACGATTTCGTCGTTCTCGTCGACCCGGACGGCAACCGGTTCTGCGTCGTCGCGAAGTCGGACGAGGCGCACGCCGGCAGTGAGGCCGCGTGACGCACGAGCAGGCACTCGCCGCGATCCGGGCGACGCTCGAGTCCGCCGCCGGGCCGGTGTCGATCGCGGTCGTCGACGACCACGGCGAGGTCGTCGCCTGCCTCGCCATGGACGGCGCCGCGCGCGACACGCTCGAAAACGCGCGGCGCAAGGCCTACACCGCCGCACGGAGTGACGCGACGTCCACCCGCGCCCTGGCCGAGAAGGTCCAGAGCTCGCCGACGGAGCTCGCAAGCTTCGACCCCGGGTTCTCGTTCTTCCACGGAGGCGTGGCCGCCTTCTCCGGAGGCCGCCGCGTGGGTGCCGTCGGCGTCAGCGGGCTGCCGGGGGCGGAGGACGAGCGCCTCGCCGTGGCGGCGATTGCGGCGGCTGGGCTCGAAACCCGCGTCTGAGACGGCCTCTCACAGCTTGACCCTGAACGTCCGCGAGAGGGCCGGGCGACCAGGCTCGAGGGTGAGCCGCACACGCGCGGTGATCCAGCCCGCAAGCCGTCCCCGGTAGCGGAACTGCACGACCCCGTTCGTCCGAGGACGCAGCGCGCGCGTTTCGGCGCGTACCGACGCGCGGACGCCGTTCCGCACAAGGGAGAGCCGGATGCGGACGGCGTCGATCGCTTCCGTCACGTTGCCGCGGTTGGCAAGGACGAGCTCGAGCGTCCGTGTGCGTCCGGCGCGCCGAACGCGCAACGCTCGGATTCCGACCGACCGCACGACGCGGCCCGGCGCCCGGACGACGACGACGACGCCGATCCGCATGCGGACGGCCACACCGGCCGAGCGCCGCGGCCGCGTCGTGAAGAGGACCAGCGCGTCGTGGTCACCAGGCTCCGCGCGACGTGGCAGGCGCGACGACACGGTGAGCCATTTCGACGCGCCGGCCGGAAGGACGAAATGACCCGGCTGCACGGTGAGCCAGGCCGTCGCAGCGCGGGGAGCGGCTCGAGCAACGACGCGAGGCCGCCCTCGCAGGTCGAGGGAGAACCCGGCCCGGCCGACGTCGACCACGACCGCGCCGCGACCCGGATTCGTGATGCGGACGCTTGCCTTCCCAGTGCCTGCGAGCGCCACGCGGGCCGGTGTCACGGTGAGGCCGAGCGGCGGGCGGGTCGTGCCCGCGCCCGCCGGAGCGGGCACGAGCACGAGCGTGAGCGCGACGACAGCGAGGGACGTCGCGCGACTCATCGACCGATCACGGTGAACGTCACGGTCGCCGTGTAGCGCCCGGCAGGCACGGCCGGCAGTGGCGAGACGAATCCGAGCCGCGTGTCCCAGAGATCACCGGCTGCGGCGCTCCGCGCCGCGGTCGTTCCCACGAGCAGGTCGGCGGCCGGCGGGATCGGGATTGCCGCCATCGCGCCTCCTGCGAGCGCGGGACCGATCTGGCCACCGGCCGGAGCCGTGCCGGCGATGCCGAGCGGCAGGTCGGCCGGCTGGAAGGCCGTTCTGTGCGCCGTGACCGAGTAGCCCGCGGCGTTGTTGCTGGTCACGGTGAGCCGCTCGGACACCGGCGTCGGCGTGCTGCCGGTCGTTGCGTTGCCGAAGCTGACGGCGGGCCGCTCGAGCGCGATCGAGAGGACCGACTGGATGTCGATGTCGACCGTCGCGCTCTGCGACGCGCTTCCCTCCGGCGGAGGCTCCGTGCCGCACGTGACGGCGGCGCTCGCCGAGTTCCGTGGAGCGGCTGCGGCCGAGGTGAAGTCGGCGCCGTTGGCATCGGTGTCGACGCAGCCGCCGGAGGCCCGCGTCGCGGCGGTGGTGTTGTCGATCGACGGCGCGGCTGCTCCCTCGAAGTCCGTCGCCCCGCCGTAGCCGACGAGATCGGCGACAGACGTCACCGCCGAGCAGCTGCCCGCGGCCGCTCCGCACGTCAGAGCGGTCGCACTGCGTACGACCGCCACCTTGCCGCCCGAGACGGCGAGGTTCGAGGTTCCCGTCGCGTCCGGTGCCGGCAGCCCGGCGCCGACGGTGCCGCCGGACGCAAGCTGGACGAGATAGTGGCGCCCGGGCGCGATCGATCCGGCCAGCGCGGTCACCTGCCACGACGTGCCGGTCGCAGACGCGTACTGCACCGACCAGCCGCTCACGTCCACGGCGGTCGACCCGCGGTTGAAGAGCTCGACGAAGTCGTTCGCGAACGGCGCGCCGGCGTTGCCGCCACCGGCGAAGACCTGACTGACGAGGACGTCCGGCGACGCGCCGCGCGCGGACGGCGCAACGACGACGCCTGCCACGGCGAGGACGCCGAAGAGGACGAGGGCTACGGCTCGGTGCATGTGAGGCTCCAATCGGGAGGAGACGAGGACTCCTTCCCTGATACCGTGTTGCCAACGCGGGCGAAAGGGCCGGGCCGCAGTTGGCACAGAGTTGGCACACTTTCCCCACAGGCGGCTCCGCCTGCGGCTCGTGCAGACGCAGGCAGCGCGACTAGAATGACGAACATGGTGCTGTCGACCGACGACCCGCTCAGTCCCCGTGCCGAGCTTGCCCCGCATCCGCAGGAGCACCCGGCCGCGCATCGGCGCGGACGACGTTGTACGCACCCCGCTCGTCGCTGAGCTCAGCGGCCCGGGCCTGACCTGGGTCAACGTCGTCTCCCCCGATCTCGAGACGGCGCAGGTGCTCGCCGAGCGCTTCGGCTGGCATCCCCTGGATGTCGAGGACATCGTCTCGAAGCGCCAGCGGCCGAAGGTCGACGACTACGAGGACGACCAGTACCTCTTCGCCGTCCTCCACTTCCCGGTGTTCGACAAGGCCGTGCAGCGGCTCAACGCGGCCGAGCTGGACGTCTTCATCGGCCAGGACTACCTCGTCACCCTCCCGATGCGCGAGCTGCTCCCGGTCACGCGGCTGTTTGCCCGCTGCGAGTCGGACGACGCGTATCGCGAGCAGCTCTTCGCAAAGGGGTCCGGCCGCCTGCTCTACGAGGTGCTCGACGACCTGTTCGACTACTGCTTCCCGATCCTCGACAAGATCGGGCACAAGCTCGACCGGATCGAGGACGAGATGTTCGCCGGCGCGGCCGAGGACGTCGTCCGCGACCTCTCGAACGTCAAGCAGGAGATCATCTCCTACCGCAAGGTGATCAAGCCGGAGCGGTCGACGCTGCGCGTGCTCGAGCGGCGGATCAACCGCTTTCTCCCCGAGGAGCTCGAGCTCTACTTCGACGACATCAACGACGCCGTGGAGCGGATCTGGGACCAGCTCGACAACTACAAGGAAGTCGTCGAGGCGCTCGAGCAGACGAACGAGTCGGTCATCTCCCACCGCCAGAACGACGTGCTGCGGCTGCTCACGCTGATCAGCGTCACGATGCTGCCGCTGACGCTCCTGACCGGCATCTTCGGGATGAACGT
>DASTKF010000247.1:0-3430 GCA_035716065.1 Gaiella sp. | reverse complement strand
CAGGAGCGCGAGGAACAGCGCGGCGAGGCCGAGCCCCTTCGGGCTCAGGAAGCTCGAGAGGTCGAAGTTCATGCCCGTCGTGACGAAGTAGATCGGGATCAGGAAGCCGAACCCGATCCCCTCGAGGCGCATCCGCACCGGCTCGCCCTCGGGCGAGTCGAGCGCGAGCCCGACGACGAGCCCGGCGGCGAGCGCGCCGAGGATGAAGTCGAAGCCCACGTCCCGCGCGAGCAGCGCGAGCGCCGCAAGGACGAGGATCGAGAGCCGCACCGCCAGTTGGCCGGTCGTATGGAGCGTCTCCTGGATCACCCGCACGACCCCGGGTGGCCGGGCGCGCAACGCGGTGCCGGCCGCGAGCGCCACGATGCCGAGGAACACGACGAGGAGCACGATCTCCTCGACGGCCCCGCGCGAGCCCGTGAGGAACACCGAGATGACGACGATCGGCCAGAACTCGCCGGCGACGCCGCTGCCCAGCACTGCGGTCCCGAGCGGGGTCGGCAGCACGCCCGCATCGCGCAGGATCGGGACGAGCGACCCGAGCGAGGTCGTGGTGACGGCGACGCCGAGCACCCACCATTCGGCGTCGAGGCCGAGCTGCTGGAGGACGACGCCGACGCACAGCCCGATCGCCGCCGACAGGTACCAGCCTTGCGTGCCGCGGACGACCGACGTGCGCGGCACCTTCTGCTCGACGACCTCGAGCCCGATGAAGAAGAACAGGAACGCGAGACCGAGCGTGGAGAGGAACTGCAGGTAGGCGTCGACCTTCGCGATGTCGAGCACCTCGGGGCCGATCACGACGCCGAGCACGATCTCGACGACGATCGTCGGCAGGACGACGTGGCGGGAGACGCGCGACAGCAGGGCGCCCAGGCTCGACGCCAGGAGGACCAGCGCCAACGAGCGCAGGTCAGGGGCGGCGACCTGGGCGACCACTGTCGCGTTTCGACCTCGAGATCAGATCCCGAGGATCTGCTTCTTCTTCGCCTCGAACTCCTCGTCGGTGATGAGCCCCTGACCCTTGAGCGCCGCGAGCTGCTGGAGCTCGGCGGCGTAGTCCGGCATGGCCGGAGCGGCAGCCGCCTGTTGCTGCGCGACGGCCGCCTGTTGCGCGGCCATCTGTTGGTCGTAGGCCGCTTGATCCTGTGCTGCGTACTTCTGATCCTGCCGGTGCCGTACCGCCCCGGCGGTGCCGGCCACGACCGCGGTCGTGGCCGCCGCCCGGACGAGCCCGGGCCCTCGTCTTCCGAACATTCTCGGTCTCCTTCCTACGCGTTCGCCTGCTCGACCGCCCACTCGCGGGCGGTCTGGACGATCTCGTGCGGGATCCGCTCGAAGACGACGAGCTCGCCGCCGGCGTCGCGCATCGCCTTGGTCACCTTCCTCGCCCAGACGTTCTCCCAGAGGAGGACGGCCGCGGAGGAATCCGGCTCGAGGTCGTCCGCGATGTCCTGCAGGTCGTCCTCGTTGAAGAGCCCGCCGACTTCGATGCCGAGCTTGTCGAGCGAGGCCTGCACCTGCGGGTCGAGCTCGGTCAGCTCCATCGCGACCGTGTCGCCGCCTGCGCTCTTGCCGACGAACGCGACGTCGATGATCCGGATCGTCCCCGCGTCGGTGAGGTCGGCGAGGGCCGGGGCGATCTCTCCCTTGAATCGATTGCCCGGAAACGCGATCACCGCGTAGTCCACGGGTCCGATCTGTTCCATCCGTGCTCTCCTTCCCGTCTCCCTGCGGCGCTACGACGCTGCGAGCGCCTTCGCCTTGATGGACTCGAACTCCGCCTGCGTGATGGCGCCGGAGTCGAGCAAGCCCTTGGCCTTCTCGATCTCGCCCGCCGCGCCGCCGCTGCCGGCCACGTTGCGCACGTAGTCGTCCATCTGCGCCCTCTGCGCTTTCGCCTGATCCATCGTCCGCTGCGTCATCCCGTCGTGGTTCACGATCAGGTAGATGAAGACGCCGAGGAACGGAAGGACGATCACGAAGATGATCCAGAGGACCTTCGCGAAGCCGGACGTGTCGTGTCGGCGGAAAAGGTCCGTGAAGACCGTGATCAACAGCCAGAACCAGATGATCCAGGCGAAGATGATGAGCATCGTCCAGAGGACGTCGAGAAATGGGTAGTCAGCGGCAACCAAGGTAGAGCCTCCTGTTCTCCGAGTAGCCGTACCCTATCGCCGCATGCGCTGAGGCGTCGCCCGGCGCGCGACACGGTGGTAGCGTCGCCGCACCGTGACCCTCAAGCATCCGAGCGCGGGCACCGCGAGGGCCACCGAGCTGAGCCTCGGCCCGCGCTTCGGGCTCATCGGTGACGCGGTCCCGCGGCACGAGCTCCCGCCGGGCGAGATGCCGCCCGAGGTCGCCTACCAGGTGATCCACGACGAGCTGATGCTCGACGGCAACGCGCGTCTCAACGTCGCGACGTTCGTCTCGACCTGGATGGAGCCCGAGGCGGAGCGGCTGATCGCCGAGTGCCTCGACAAGAACATGATCGACAAGGACGAGTACCCGCAGACGGCGGAGATCGAGTCCCGCTGCGTCGGGATCCTGAGCCACCTCTGGCACGCCCCCGACGCCGCGCAGGCGACCGGATGCTCGACGACGGGCTCGAGCGAGGCAGCGATGCTCGGCGGCCTCGCGCTCAAGCGCCGCTGGCAGAAGCGCCGGGCCGCCGAGGGCAAGCCGGCCGGCACGCCCAACCTCGTGATGGGCATCAACGTTCAGGTCTGCTGGGAGAAGTTCGCGAACTACTGGGACGTCGAGATGCGGCTCGTGCCGATGGAGGGCGACCGCTACCACCTGTCGGCCGAGGAAGCAGTCAAGCTCTGCGACGAGAACACGATCGGCGTCGTCGCGATCCTCGGCTCGACCTTCGACGGCTCCTACGAGCCCGTGAAGGAGATCTGCGACGCGCTCGACGCGCTCCAGAACGAGACCGGGCTCGACGTCCCGGTGCACGTCGACGGCGCGTCGGGCGCCATCGTCGCGCCGTTCCTCGACCAGGAGGTCGAATGGGACTTCCGGCTCCCGCGCGTCGCCTCGATCAACGCGTCGGGCCACAAGTACGGGCTCGTCTACCCGGGCGTCGGCTGGGTCGTGTGGCGCGACGCCGATGCGCTGCCGGAGGACCTCATCTTCTGGGTCAACTACCTGGGCGACAACATGCCGACGTTCGCGCTCAACTTCTCGCGGCCGGGCGCGCAGGTCGTGGCGCAGTACTACAACTTCCTCCGTCTCGGCTTCGACGGCTACCGGAGAGTGCACGGCTACGCGCGCGAGGTGGCGACGCGCCTCGCGGGCAGGATCGCCGAGGTCGGCCCGTTCGAGCTCATCACGCGCGGCGACGAGCTGCCGGTGTTCGCGTTCCAGCTCGCCGAGGACGTCGACAACTTCACCGTCTACGACGTCTCGAACGCCCTGCGGGAGCGCG
>DASTKF010000246.1:0-3466 GCA_035716065.1 Gaiella sp. | reverse complement strand
GAGGCGGAGCTCCACGTGAGGGGGCCGAACGTCCACGGCCGCGAGGCCGCCCAGACGTTCGAGGCCGCGACCGACCGCCTCGTCGATCGGCTCGAACGGTCGATCGAGCGAGAGCGGGACAAGAAGGTGCAGGAGCCGCGGCGCCGCGCGCAGGCCGCCGAGCACCCCGAGCCGGTGCCGGTCGAGGAGATCGAGCAGGCGCTCCGCACCGGCGACTGAGGTGCCGCTGCCGCACGATCCCGGGCCGCACTGGGGCGAGGTCGGGATCCACGGGCTCCACCGCCATCGCGAGTGGGACGCCGTCGCGACGGTCGATGCCCCCGATCTCGTGGGCGAGGACGCGTGGTTCGTCGTGCTCGACTCCGGCGAGGTTGTCGCCGAGGAACGCGAGATCGACGCTCGTCTCGTCTCGTCGATCGCGCTCGCGGCGCCGTTCCGGGCACACGCGGTCAGGCGTGACGCAGGAATCTGGGTGGTTGGGGCCTCGAGGATCCGGACCGTCGCGCTCGTCGACGACCCGGGCGGGAGCTCGGTGGAGCTCGCATGGGACGGCCGGGAGCGCAGCGTACGGATCGACGGCGGGCCGACGCTCGCCGGTGTGCCGGAGCTCGAGCGCCTCGGCTCCGAGCGCCACGCGACCTACGTCGTGACCGCCGCCCGCCTCGAAGGCTCGATCTGGGAGGTCTTCGTGGCGCCGCTATGAGAGCGGGCCGGCGCGCCAGTTGACGGTCGCGCCCTTCGCCCACGCGGATCCGAGGCTGTCGGTGGAGAAAGGCGGCGGCTGCCAGGGCTTGACCGCAATCACCTGCAGCAGCGAGTCGGCTCCGCTGGAGACGACACGCGCGCGCACCTGAGTGCCCTTGCGGTAGACGAGGCTGCCTTGGCGGTAGTCGAGCACGAGCCCGCCTGTCGGGAGACTGACGGAGCTCGTGCCGACGGTCACCGTGCGTCCGACCTGCACGACCGCCCCGGGCAGCCCGAGGGCGATCGCCGCGACCGTCGCCGGCGCTCGCCGATCGGTGGCGAGGATCTCGCCGGTGCGGGAGAGGGTCACGACGCGGCCGTCCGCGAGCGCGGCCGCGACACGGGCCTGTCCCGGCCCTGTCCCGGCGGTGAGCAGCCGCACGGGACTGCCAAGATCGGTGCGGAAGAGACGCGCGCCGTTCTCGGCGACGTACGTGACCGTCCCGCCGACGGCATACGGGACAGCCTCGCGGGTGCCGTTCCCGAGCACGATCGCAGGCGGCCCACCCGTCTCCGACGACGCGAATGCGAGCCTGAGCGGCGTCCGGCGAGTCGGAGTTGCGGTCCAGAGCTGGTAGTCCGTGAAGTTCCCGCCGACGTTCGTCACCCAGAAGGCGCGCCGCCCCGAGGTCGCGACCTGCGCGATCCCGAAGCCGCCGCTGAACCCCTCCTCGCAGCCGACGATCGTCCTCGACCCGAACGTCCAGAGGCCGCGGCTGCCGGTGTCCCAGAGCCTGACCGTCCCGCAGTCGGCCTTCGTCCGCCCGACGGCGTAGACGACCGAGCGGCCGGTGACGGACAGCGCGGAGACCGGCGCGGCGTTCACGACGCTCCGTCCCGGCGTGAGCAGCGCGGCGGCGGTGCCGGTCAGCACGACGGCGGCGAACGCGGCGAGAGCAAGGGCGACCCTCTTCACGTGCGCATCATGCGCGCGGGCGCGTGAAGGACGCATGACGAATCCGTTCGGAAACGTGGGCGCCCGGGAGGCGCCGCGCGAACCCGGTACCCTCTCTCCATGGCCACCTCGAGCTTCGGCAAATTCGAGAAAGTCCTGCGCCTCGGCGAGGGCCGGCGCCTCAAGCGCCTCGCGGAGCAGGCGGCGTACATCACCTCGCTCGAGCCTGACTTCGAGGATCTGACCGACGCCGAGCTGCTCGCGAAGACCGCCGAGTTCAAGCAGCGAATCGCGAACGGCGAGTCGCTCGACGACATCCTCTACGAGGCTTTTGCTGCCGCGCGCGAGGCGCGCAAGCGGGAATCCGGGCAGCGCCTCTTCGACGTCCAGCTGATGGGCGGGATCGCGCTCCACGAGGGTGGCATCGCCGAGATGAAGACCGGCGAGGGCAAGACATTCGTGGCGAGCGCGCCGCTCTACTTGAACGCGCTCTCGGGCGAGAACGTCCATCTCGTGACGGTCAACGACTACCTCGCCAAGCGCGACGCCGAGTGGAACAAGCCCGTGTTCGACCGGCTGGGCGTCTCCGTCGCCGCGATCGAGAACATGATGCCGTTCGCGAGCCGGCGCGATGCGTACGCGGCGGACATCACGTACGGGACGAACTCGGAGTTCGGCTTCGACTACCTGCGCGACAACATGGCCGTCTCGCTCGAGGGGACCGTGCAGCGCGGCCACACGTTCGCGATCGTGGACGAGGTCGACTCGATCCTCATCGACGAGGCGCGGACGCCGCTCATCATCTCCGGCGAGCCCGAGACCGCGGCGAGGACGTACTACGACTTCGCGCGTGTGGTTCGCGACCTCGAGGGCGCGCCGCTCACGCGGAAGGTGATGAAGGGCGAGGACGAGACCGAGCTCTCGGGCGCCGACTTCCTCTACGACGAGAAGTTCAAGACCGTCTCTCCCGCGCAGACGGCGCTCGACAAGGTCGAGCGTGCGCTCGGGATCGACAACCTCTACGACCCCCGCAACGTCCAGCTCGTCAACCACCTGACGCAGGCGCTCAAGGCCGAGTCGCTCTACAAGCGCGACGTCGACTACGTCGTGCAGGACGGCGAGGTGAAGATCGTCGACGAGTTCACGGGCCGCATCATGGAAGGCCGTCGCTGGAGCGAGGGCCTGCACCAGGCGATCGAGGCCAAGGAGGGCGTCGCGATCCGCGAGGAGAACGTCACGCTCGCGACGATCACGCTCCAGAACTACTTCCGCCTCTACGAGAAGCTCGCCGGCATGACGGGGACGGCGAAGACCGAGGAGAAGGAGTTCGTCGAGATCTACAACCTCCACGTCGTCGAGATCCCCACGAACGTGCCGGTCGCGCGCGCGGACGAGAACGACTTCATCTTCAAGACGAAGGAAGCCAAGTGGGGCGCGGTGCTCGAGGACATCGTCGAGCGCCACGAGAAGGGGCAGCCCGTGCTCGTCGGCACGATCGCGGTCGAGACCTCCGAGTACCTCGCGGAGCTGCTCACGCGGCGCGGGATCCCGCACAACGTCCTGAACGCGAAGGAGCACGAGCGCGAGGGCGAGATCATCACGGACGCCGGCCAGCCTGGCGCGGTCACGATCGCGACGAACATGGCCGGCCGCGGCGTCGACATCAAGCTCGGCGAGGGCGTGCTGGACCTCGGCGGGCTCTACGTCCTCGGCACGGAGCGCCACGAGTCGCGGCGCATCGACAACCAGCTGCGCGGCCGCTCCGGCCGCCAGGGCGACCCGGGCGAGACCCGCTTCTACCTCTCCGCCCAGGACGACCTCGTGCGC
>DASTKF010000245.1:0-2117 GCA_035716065.1 Gaiella sp. | reverse complement strand
CGTTCGTCCTGGTCGCCCTCGGCGAGGACGCAGGGGCCTCGGCGGAGGGCCTGCTGACGACGGCCGCAGCGGTCCCGCCGGACTCCGCCCCCCAGTACGCGGCCGAGGGCGCCGTGCTCGTCGGCGGCGCGGCGCTGCAATGGCTCCGCGACGGTCTCGGCGTGATCGGGTCGGCGGCGGAGAGCGAGCGGCTCGCGACGAGCGTGGAGTCAACCGATGGCGTCGCCTTCGTCCCGGCGCTGACGGGGCTCGGCTCGCCGCAGTGGCAGCCCGACGCGCGCGGGCTGATCTCCGGGTTGACGCGCGGCACGACGCGCGCGCACCTCGTCCGCGCGGCGCTCGAGGCCGTGGCGCACCAGGTCGTCGACGTCCTCGACGCACTCCCGCTCGAGGTCGGCGTCCTCCGGGCGGACGGCGGCGCGACCGCCAACGGGTTCCTGATGCAGCTCCAGGCCGACCTCGCAGGATGCCCGGTCGAAGTCGCCGCCGACGCGGACGCAACCGCGCTCGGAGCTGCGGCGCTCGCCGGGCTCGCAGCCGGGACGTGGTCGGATCCGAACGAGGTGGCCGCGCTGATCCGCCGCGGCGCCCGCTACGAGCCGCGCATGAGGAGCGACGAGGTGGAGCACATGAGACACGAGTGGCGCGAGGCGCTCCGGCGCGTGCTCCTCTAGCCCACCGACCCGCGCCGTCCGCTCGGTGTGGCTAGCCGAACCCCACGATGCCGGTTCGCGCCCCGCGAGGCCCGATGCGGGGCAGCGACCCTCGGAGAACCGATCCGGAGGAGGCGAAGACGATGGACGCAGCGAGCACGGTCGACGGCGGAGCGTTCGGCGGGGAGCAGCGGAAGTGGTGGACGCTCGGGGCGGTCTCGCTCGGGCTGTTCATGATCATGCTCGACAACACGGTCGTGAACGTGGCGCTGCCGTCGATCGAGCGCGATCTCGGCATGTCGCTCTCGCAGCTCGAGTGGGTCGTGACCGGCTACGCGCTCACGTTCGCGGCGTTCATGCTGACCGGCGGGAAGCTCGCCGACCTGCTCGGCCGGCGACTCGTGTTCGTCGCGGGTCTCGCCGTCTTCACCGCAGCCTCGCTCGCGTGCGGTCTCGCGGGCAGCGCCGACATGCTGATCGGCGCGCGCGTCGTGCAGGGCATCGGCGCGGCCATGATGAATCCCGCGACGCTCTCGATCATCACCGCGACCTTCCCGCCGCGGCAACGGGGCACCGCGATCGGGATCTGGGCCGGCGTCTCGGCGCTCGCACTCGCGATCGGCCCTCTCGTCGGCGGTCTTCTCTCAGAGCACGTCGACTGGAGCTGGATCTTCTTCGTCAACGTCCCGGTCGGGATCGCGGCGATCGTCGCGGCCTTCGTCTTCATCGACGAGTCGCGCGATACCTCGCGAAACCAGCGGCCGGACGTGCCGGGCCTGGTCACGTCGGCGGTCGGCCTCTTCGCGCTGACCTACGCGCTGATCGAGGCGAACAACCACGGGTGGGGATCCACCCGCATCCTCGGGGCCTTCGCGCTCGCCGCGGTCTCGCTCGTCGCGTTCGTCGTGCTCGAGCTGCGGCAGCGGCGACCGATGCTGAATCTCGCGCTCTTCCGCAACCCGACGTTCTCGGGCGCGAACGTCTCGATGCTGCTCGTCGCGCTCGCGATGTTCGGCGTCTTCTTCTACGTGTCGCTGTACGTCCAGCAGATCCTCGGCTACTCGCCGGTCGAGGCGGGTGCGAGCTTCCTGCCCGCGACCGTCTTGATCGCAGTGCTCTCGCCGAACGTGGGCCGGCTCGTCGACCGCATCGGCTCCCGCTGGCTGACGGGCTCCGGGATGACGCTGCTCGCGCTCTCGCTCGTGCTCTTCTCGCGGCTCGGCACGACGTCCGGCTACTGGGACATCCTCCCCGGGCTCGTGCTGATGGGCATCGGCATGGCGCTGACGATGACGCCGACGACGGCCGCCGCGATGAGCTCCGTCCCCCACGACCAGGCCGGGGTCGGCTCGGCCGTGCTGAACAGCATGCGCCAGGTCGGCGGCTCGCTCGGGATCGCAATCACCGGCGCGATCGTCGCGCACGTCACGTCGACGTCGCTGGCCGCGGGGGACACTCGACCCG
>DASTKF010000244.1:0-9574 GCA_035716065.1 Gaiella sp. | reverse complement strand
GACGTCCACGATCCGCAACGCCGCGCGGGCGGCTCGCTCGGGGTCGTCCTCGTGGGCGGTCGGCACGCCGAAGTACGCGCAGATGCCGTCGCCCATGTACGCCTGCACCGTCCCGCCGTACTCGTGCACGGCGCGGCTCATCTGGTTCACGCACTCGCCGATCAACGCCTTCGCCTCCTCCGGAGGCAGCTTCTCGGCGAGCGCGGTCGATCCGACGACGTCTGCGAACAGCACCGTCACGGGGCGAACCTCGTCGTGGCCGGTCACGCGCAGCGACCGCGCGTCAGGCAGGTCCGGAACGACCCCTCGCGCCCGAGCATGGAGTCCAGTCTAGACGGGCCCTTCCGAATCCGGCATGCTGGCTCGGGAAGACGGTGCCGCTCCGGGCCGTCAGGACCACGTGAGCATGAGTGAGGCTACGCGTATCGGCGCGGTGCTGGCCGGGTACCGGGTCGAATCGCTGCTCGGCCGCGGCGGCATGAGCGTCGTCTACCTTGCAGAGCACGTCAGCCTGGGCCGCAAGGTCGCGCTCAAAGTGCTCGCGTCACCGCTGGCGCACGATCCGAGCTTTCGCGAGAGGTTCACGCGCGAGTCGCAGCGCGCGGCCGGGCTCGACCACCCGAACGTCATTCCGATCTACGACGCCGGCGAGGTCGACGGCGGCGACGCGGACGGGTTGCTCTACATCGCGATGCGATACGTCGACGGGCCCGATCTGCGCTCCCTCTTGCGACGGGAGGGGCACCTGGGCGTCGGACGCACGCTCTACATGCTCGAGCAGGTGGCGAGCGCTCTGGACGCCGCCCACGACAGCGACCTGATCCACCGCGACGTGAAGCCGTCGAACATCCTGATCGCGGAGCCCTCCGAGCACGTCTACCTCACGGACTTCGGCGTCGCGAAGCAGTCGACGGCGCCCGACCTCACGCGCACCGGGATCTTCGTGGGCACCATCGAGTACGCCGCGCCCGAGCAGATCGAGGGGCTGACGCTCGACCGTCGCACCGACGTCTACGCGCTCGGCTGCGTTTTCTACGAGTGCCTCGCCGGTCGGCCGCCGTTCGAGCGCGACGCCGAGGTCGCGGTGATGCACGCCCACCTGACGAGCCCGCCGCCGAGGCTGACGGACGTCCGGCCGGATCTGCCAAAGGAGCTCGACCGGGTCGTCGCCCGGGCGATGGCGAAGTCGCGCGACGAGCGCTTCGCGACGGCCCCCGAGCTGGTGGACGCCGTCCATGGGGTCCTGCGACGCAGTCCGACCGCGTCGCACCCTGTCGCCGAGCGATACGAGGAGCCGGTTGCGACGATCTCCGTCGACGGCTCCGGCGAGCTCGACCCTCCGGTCGCCGAGACTTCCCCGCCCCCGCCCGCGGCGTCACACGTCGAAGCGCCGCTTGCAGAGCCTGCGGAGTCGCCTGCGGCGTCCACGCCGCCGCCGGATCCGCCCAGCGGTCGCCGAACGCCGAGCATGCCGCGGTGGAGCCTCACCGCGATTCTCGTCGCACTCGCGGCGATCATCTCCGCGACCGCGGCGTATCTCGTCGCCCGCGACGACGGCGGGAGCGCGGCCGCGTCTCCGACCGTGACGGGCACCGTCGAGACGGTTCCCGAAGCGCCCATCTCGCTTGCCGCGCTCGTTCCGGGAGCGCTCTGGAAGAACTGCGCGGTCCAGAACGCGCCGGCGACAGGCGCAATCGAGAGCGCGGTGTGCCTGCAGCCCGCGGAGGTCACCGGCCAGAATCCACCCGACCGCTGGGAGCTCTCGATCTTCCCGGACTCGACCGCGCTGCGCGCCGCGTACGACGCTGCCCGCGCCGCGGCGCCCAAGATCGCGAACGGCGGCCGGTGCGACGGAACGTTCTGGGGCGGAGCAGGCCCGTGGGTGCACGAGGGAACGCCGCCCAAGCCCGGAGGACACAGGTTCTGCTATTTCGACGGCGACGACGCGGTCATCGTCTGGACGCACGAGCGGCTCGGTCAGGCGAACCACCGCGACATCCTCGCGGTCGCCCGCGAGGGCGACACCGATCACGCGGCGCTGTTCAACTGGTGGCGCTTCTGGCACCACCGGATCGGCAAGGTCGCGAGCTAGCAGCCGCTCAACGAGATGCCGCGCGCAGCAGGTGCGCGAACGCGGTGCCGGTGCGTGGGCGCTCGCCCGGCTGCTTCGCCATCGCGCCGTCGACCACCTCGACGAGCGCCCGCGGCACGTCCGTACGCAGCTCCGAGAGGTCGGGCGGCGTTCCCTCGAGGTGCGCGTTGACGACGGCGAGGACGTGCCGGTCGCCGAAGGGCGGCGCCCCGGAAAGGCACTCGTACACCATGCAGCCGAGCGCGTAGACGTCGCCCGGAGGCCCCGACTCCTCGCCGCGGATCAGCTCGGGCGCGATGTAGTCGAGCGTTCCCATCACCTGCCCTGGGATGGTCAGGACGGTGTAGGCAGGCCCCTTTGCGAGCCCGAAGTCGGTCACCGCTGCGTTTCCGAGCGCATCGAGCATGACGTTGGACGGCTTGACGTCGCGGTGAACGATTCCCTGGGCGTGCAGCGCGTCGATCGCGGATCCCACCTGGGCCGCGAGCTCGATCGCAGCGTCGACCGCGAGAGGCCCCTCGGCGTCGAGCCGCTCACGGAGCGAGCCGCCGTCGACGTACGCGACCGCCAGGTAGTGGTAGCCGTGCGCCTCCCCCAGATCGAGGATCGGAACGAGGTGCCGGTGTCGGACGACGCTGGCGATCCGCGCCTCGCGGGCGAAGCGCCTACGGTAGACCTCGTCCCTCGAGAGCTCCTTCCGGAGGATCTTGAGAGCGACGACGGACCCGTCGTCTGCGGCCGCGCGGAACACGACACCGATCGCCCCTTCGCCGAGCACGGTTTCGAGGACGTACGGTCCGAGCCTGTCGCCGGGCCCGAGGCCAGGTATGCCCGTCGACTGCGCCATCGGCCCAGGCTACGCGAGGCGGGCCGCCGAGCGCCCGTCCGATGGCGCTGAGCAAGCACCTCCGACGCCGCCGCTACCCTCGGTTTCGGGTGAGCGCTCCGGCCCACACCCCGTCGCCGACCGGCGAGCCAGTTGCCGTGGACGCACGTGCAGCGGCGGTTCTCGACCGCGTGCTGCCGTACCTCGGCCCCGGTCTCGCGCTCGTGCTCGGTCTCGCCGCGCTCGGTCACCGTTCGCTCGACACGGACGAGGCAACGACCGTGATCGCCGCACGAGGCTCCTTCTCCGACGTCGTCGAGCGTGCGCTGTCGGACGACCCCGCCCGCGCCGGATACATGACGCTGCTCCATCCCGTCGTGGCGTGGAACGACGCCGAGCTGTGGGTGCGGCTGCCGTCGGTGATCGCCGCCGTCATCGCCGCGATCGCGACCTATCGCCTGGGGCGCCGCCTCGCCGGCCGCTATGCGGGTGCGGCCGCATCCCTCGTGCTCGCGTCCTCGCTCGGAGCCGTGTTGCTCTCGCGAACGGTCGGCCCGCTCGCGCTGGCGCTCGCCGCGATGCTCCTCTCGACCGCGCTCTTCGCGCGCGCGGTCGACCGCGGCAGCGTGGTGTGGTGGGTGGTGTACGCGATCAGCGCCGCGCTCCTGCCGCTGACCCATCCGATTGCGGCGAGCGCGCTGGCCGCGCAGATCGTCGCGCTCGTGACCGCACGCCGCGAGGTCGAGCTCCGGCTCGCGATCCCGGCGGTGGCGGTCGCAACCCTGGAGTCGGTCTTCTTCCTCACCGCCGCAGTGGTCGATCGCGCCGATGCCGCCGACGGGGCCGGACCGCTCTCCCTGCACGACATCGGCCTCGGCGTCGGTCGTGCAGCCGGCTGGAGCCCCGTCGTCGCCGCGCTGGCCGTGTGGGGCGTCATCGTGCTCGTGCGGCGATCGCGCGCCTCCAGGACGGGGCTCTGGCAGCCGGTACTGGTCGCGGGTCTCGCCCTGATGCCGCTCGCCTCCGTGCTCGTCGCGGGTGTCGCGCTGCCCGTCTTCCCGCGAACGGCGCTCACCGTGGCCGCCGGTGGCGTGGCGCTCGCAGCAGGCGTCGGGCTCGTGTCGATCCCCGACCGCGGTCTCCGGCTCGCCAGCGGCGCCGCGATTGCCGTGGTCGCGATCGCCGCGCTCGCCACCGCCGCCGCGGAGGGCCCGAAGGAGGACTGGCGCGCGGCGGCGCGGCACGTGCGCGCGAAGACGACGGAGCGCGACACCGTCGTGGTCCTGCCCGAGAGATCGGCGGCCGCGCTCGCCTACTACGCCCCTGACGTTCGGACGAGCCGGATCGGCCGCGGCCAGGGCGTCACGGTCGTCGTCGCAGGCGCTCCTGAGCTCGCGGTCGCGAGAGCCCGGCCGGTGGTCTCCCCCCCGCGCTACGCGCTGCTCTCACAGCAGGAGGCGGGGTCGGCGCTCGTCGTACAGCGCTGGGTCAGGCCCTAGATGGGTACACCCGCGCCGCCGGGCACAAGTCCGCCAGGACGCAGTCCTCGCAGAGGGGCCGCCGCGCGTCGCAGATGCGCCGACCGTGCCAGATGAGCAGGTGCGGGAACCGCGCCCAGTCCGCCCGCGGCACGACCCGCTGAAGGTCGCGCTCGATCTGCACCGGATCCTCGTTCCGCGTCAGGCCGAGGCGCTGGGACAGCCGGCGCACGTGGGTGTCGACGACGATGCCCTGCGCTTGGCCGAGCTCGGCCGCGACGACGTTGGCGGTCTTCCGCGCGACGCCGGGGAGACGCAAGAGCTCGTCGAGGCGCCGCGGCACCTTCCCGTCGAACTCCTCGATCAGCATCCGCATCGCGCCGCGGATCGACTTCGTCTTCTGCCGGTAGAAGCCCGTCGCGTAGACGTCGCGCTCGAGCTCCTCGATGGGGACCGCGAGGTAGTCCTCGGGCCTTCGGTACTTGCGAAAGAGCTGCTCGGTGACGCGGTTCACGTTGACGTCCGTCGTCTGTGCAGACAACATGACCGAGATCAGCAGCTCGACGTCGCTTTCGAAACGGAGTGCGATCGTCGCGTCCGCGTGCTCGCGGGCGAGCCGCTCGACGATTGGGCCGATCCGCTCGCGCCGCGTTCCGAGCCCGCGACGCCTCGCCTCCCCGACGTAGCTACGCGCCACGACGCCGGCGCTCGAACTCGTCGGTCGCCTCGGCCGCGGTGATCCGCCCGAGCAGAGCGGGCTCGAGCCACTGCTCGACGAGCTGAAATCCGGTTCGCGAGAGGGTGTCCAACGCGGCGACCGAGTCGTAGGGCGTCGAGAGGAGCTCGATGCCGTCCGCGCCGAGTGCGGCCCACCGGGCGTCCGGCGAGCCCTCGTAGGGCATTCCGAGGCTCCCGGCGTTGACGACCCGCGTCCGGCCGAGGCGCCGGTCGTACTGGACGTGGGTGTGGCCGCAGACGACGACATCGGCGGCGACGTCGCCGAGCTCGCGGGCGACCTCCTCCTCGGGCGTCACCGCCGTCAGGATCGACAGGTCGGACTTCGGCGTCGCATGGCAGAAGAGCACAGCGCCGAGCCCCGGCACCTCGAGCTCGACCGTCGAGGGCCACCGCTCGACGCGGGCGAGGCGCTCCGGCCCGAGGCGCTCGCTGCACCAGCGGGCTGCCTCGACGAGGTCGCCGTCCTCGTCGAGCTCGCACACCTCTCGGTCGCCGTTGCCGCGGAGGAAGCGGACACGTCCGTCCGCCTCGAGCAGGTCGAGGCACTCGGTCGGAAGCGGCCCCATCACGAGGTCGCCGCCCGAGACGATCACCTCTGCGTCGGCGAGGCGCGGATCGGACAGCACCGCCGCGAGCGCCGGGAGGTTGCCGTGCACGTCGTAGAGCGCCGCGACCGTCATCCAGGCGCACGGTACAGGGGTCAGATGTCCACGAGGGCGAGGCCCGGACCCGCGCAGACGCGGTCGAGCGCCGGGCAGCCCGCGCACGCGAACGCGCTCGGCGTCGGGCGAAAGTCGCCCTCCTGGATACGGGCGATGACGGCCCCGAGCTCCCGCTCCAGCCGTTCGACGTCGATGCGAGAGAAGCGCTCCGACACGACCTCCTCGGGGGACTCGAGGAACTGGTAGACGACCTCGACGTCTTCGGCCCCGGCGCGGAAGCAGGCGAGGGCGTAGACGATTCGCTGCAGGCGGTACTCGTCCTCCACAACCGCCGCCGGAGCCCGGCCGTCCATCGCGTTCGTCTTGTAGTCGAGAACCAGCGCCTCCACACCGGAGCGCCAGAGCACGTCCAGCCTGCCGTTCAGCAGCACGTGGTCGACCTCGAAGACGAACGGCCGCTCGACGCGCACGCCCTCGAGCCCGGCGACGCGCGCGGCGAGCGTCGAGTCGCAGTACGCGCCGACGTGCCGTTCGATGTGCTCGATCTCGCTCTCGCTCGCGTCCGGGTACCAGGCTCGGACGAGGTCGCGCAGGTCCGCGGGAACGGCTGGCCGGGCCAGGTCGACTCGCTCGAGCAGCCGGTGGACGGCGTCGCCGAGCTCGGTGGGATGCAACGTGAGCCCGCTGCCGTTTCCGTCCGACCGCTCCCACGGCGCCGGCCGCATGCCGACGACCCGCTCCGCGTAGTAGCGGTATGAGCAGCGCTCGAAGAGCGAGATGGCGCTGTAGGAAAGCCGGGCAACGCGGTGGAGCGGCGGCTCGGGGACGACGGCGAGCTCGTGGAGGCGCGGCGCAGGCGCCGGGATAGCCTCGCCCGAGCCTTCGAACAGGGCCAGCTGGCCGTTCGCGGCGATCGCCAACGGAACGGTCTCGGGCACCACCGGCGGCGACGGGTCGGGCTGCCCACGGTCGACGCGGAGCAGCACGGTCGCGGCGCCGCGCTCGACCTCGACCGGGCCGTTCGCGGCGCCGTCACGGGCGTCGTCCCGCAGGCCCAGGCGGTCGAGCACCCATCCGATCGGCGTCTCGTCGCTCGCGTCCACAGCGTCGCCGACGGAGCCCGAGACGATGAGCCGCTCCTTCGCACGCGTCATCGCCACGTAGTAGAGACGGAGACGCTCGGCCTGCTCCGCGTGCTCCCGCTGCGCCTTGACGTCCTGGTAGGAGATGGTGCTAACCCGGGTTCCCGTCGCCGGATGCGCCACCTTGAAGCCGAAGCGCCCGTCCGAGAGGGCGAGGATGTCGGAGACGGGTGGACGGCTTCGGCCCGCGTCCGCGACCACGACGACCTCGAACTCGAGGCCCTTGGCCGCGTGGATCGTGAGCAGGCGGACGGCGTCCGAGCCCTCCTCCTCGGAGACGGCATCCGACTCCTTCGCCCCGACCGCCTCCTGACCCTCGACGAAACGGACGAAGCCCTCGAGGTCGGCGCCGCGGAGCTCCTCGTAGGAGCGTGCGAGCCGCGCGAGCTTCCGGAGGTTGGCGTACCGGCGCCGGCCGTCCGGGAGCGCGAGGATCGCCAGGTCGTAGTCGTGCTCGGCGAGGATGCGCTCGCACAGGAGCTCGAGCGGCGCGTGCGCAGCCACGTCGAGCAGGCGCTCGTAGCGCTGCCGAAAGGCGAGCAGGAGCCGGTGGTCGCTCTCGGAGAGGTCTCCCGGCAGCGGCCGCTCGAGCGCACGGAACACCGGCTGCCGCTGCGCCTCCGCCCGGACCAGGACGAGCGCGTCGTTCGACACGCCGACGAACGGCGATGCGAGCACCCCGAGGAGCGCCTCGTCGTCGTAGCGGTTGTGCAGGAGACGGAGATACGAGAGGAGGTCCGCCACCTGCTGCTGCCCGAAGTAGTTGCGCCCCGCCACGCGGTAGGTCGGCAGACCGACGGCTCGCAGCTCCTCCTCGAACCACTCGGCGTCGGTGCCGGCGGCGAAGAGCACGACGATCTCGCCCGGCGAAGCCACTCCCGCGTGCACGAGCTCGCGCACCCGCCGGGCGACGTGTCTCGCCTCCGAGCGGCGCCAGTGGACGCCGGCCTCCGCGGTCGACGCCTTGTCGGTGACGAGCAGCTCGAACGCGTTCCGCAGCGCGGGGACGTCTGCACCGTCCGCGGGCTCGAGCCGCTGGAACTCGTCCCCGAACTCCCCGCCGAAGAGCTCGTTCACCGCCGCGAGCACCTCGGGCCGCGAGCGATGGTTCCGCGTCAGCGGGAGCACGGTCGGCGCTGCGCTTCGCCGCTCGCGGAACACCGCGACATCGGCATGCCGAAAGCCGTAGATCGACTGGAACTCGTCGCCGACGACGAAGAGGTCTGCGTCCGATCCGTCGCACAGGAGGTCGAGCAGCTCGGTCTGCAGGCGGTTCGTGTCCTGGAACTCGTCGACCATGATCGAGCGGAACCGCTCCCGCTCGCGAGCGCGGATCGCAGGATCGTCGCGAAGCAGGTCGCGCGCCCTGAGCTGCAGATCCTCGAAGTCGACCGCCGACTCCGCGTCCTTGGCGTCCGCGTACGCCTCGCCGAATGTCGTCAGGAGCTCTTGCAGGAGCTCGCGGTCGCGGGCGGCGAGCTCCTCGAGCGCGGCGGCGACCAGCACGTCGCGCGCCTCGGCGAACGCGGAGGCCCGCGGCCCGCGCGTCTTCATGTCCGCGAGGGTGAGCAGGCGCTCGGGAAGGGACGTCGTCTCGAGCAGCTCCAACGCTGCCGCGGCGGCCGCCTGCTGCTGATCCGTGGCGCCCGCGTCGTCGCGCAGTCCCGTGGCGGCATCGCGCAGCGTCTCGATCCGCTCCCGCATCGGCGCGCGCGCCCCCGACTCGAGCACGAGCTCGCGCCCGGCCGAGCGAAGCGTCGCGTAGACCTCCACGAGCATCTGGCGCAGACCGACGGCGCCGTACGTCGCGAGGAGCCGCCAGCGTTCGGGCTCGTCGGCCGCGCAGAACCGCTCGAGCGCCGCCGCGAAGGCCTCCGCCTGGAGGACGAGCGCCTGCGGCTCGTCCAGCACGCGGAACGAGGGGTCGACGCCGGCGGCCAGCGGATACGTGCCGAGCACGCGCCGGCAGAAGCCGTGGATCGTGGAGACCCAGGCTCCGTCGAGCTCGAGCGCGAGGTCGGCGCGGCCCCGCTCGAGCAGGGCGGCGCGGATGCTGGCGGGCAACTCGCCGGCGGCCCGCTCCGTGTACGTGATCACGAGGACGGAGTCGACATCGAGCCCGTCCTCCACGACGGCCCGGACGAATCGCTCCACGAGCACGGCGGTCTTGCCCGTGCCCGCTCCCGCCGCGACGAAGACGTTCCCGTGCGCTTCGATCGCTGCGCGCTGCTGGTCGTTGGGGAACGCCGTCACGGCCGAGGCTTCCTGCAGATCGGCCACAGGTCGCACCAATGCGGGCAGTCGCCGCCCTGAGGGTCGTGCCGGACGTCCCCGCTGCGGATTCGCTCGACGAGGCCGACGGCGGTCCGCCGGGCTTCCTCGACGGCCTCGTCGAAGTCGTCGGGCTCGAGGTAGTCGCGGCGGCTGAAGCCCGGCACCTGGCCGTCCCCCGCGCGGAGCATGCCGCGGGGCCTCCGCCCGCCTCCTACGGGGACGTAGATGCCCCCGACCGGCTCCAGTCCGAGCTGCCGGCGCAGGACGAGCATGTAGAGCGGCAGCTGGAGCAGGTCGCGATCGCGGATGTCGGCGGCCGAGGATGCCGCGCCCGACTTGTAGTCGATCACGATGCCCTGCGC
>DASTKF010000243.1:0-3588 GCA_035716065.1 Gaiella sp. | reverse complement strand
CCGTCCCGTTCGAGCCGTAGGTCGTAGTGCAGCCTCCGCGCGTCGTGGCGCTGGATCACAAAGACCGGCGCGCCGCCCGATCCGTCACCACCGAACGGCTCGGGCGTCCGTCCGGGATCGCGCTTGCGCCTGTAGTCGCGGAGCTTGGCCATCAGCCGCGATCATCCCACGGACGGCTCACCCGGAAACGGCACCAGTCCTTCACACGTTCGCAACACGTGAAGGAAAGTTCCTGGAAACGCCCTGTTTTGCCGTCGGGGATAAGCCTGTGGAAAGTGTGGAGAGCGCGTCGGACCGGTCAGACCGACGCGAGGACGCCCATCGAGCGGAACTTCGCCCTCCGCGCGCGCCGCAGCTCGTCCGCGGGCACGTCGGCGAGCTCGTCGAGGTGGGCAACGAGCGATTCGCGGAGGAGCACGGCGGCCGCGTCGTGGTCGACCTGGGCGCCGCCCTCGGGCTCGGGCACGATCCCGTCGATCACCCGCAGCTCGAGGCAGTGCGCGGCGTCGGGCTTGAATGCCGCCGCCGCCTTGTTCGCCTGCGAGGCGTCGCGCCAGAGGATCGAGGCGCAGCCCTCCGGGGAGATCACGGAGTAGATCGCGTTCTCCTGCATCAGCACCCGGTCGGCCACCGCAATCGCGATCGCGCCGCCCGAGCCGCCCTCGCCGATCACGATCGAGACGGTGGGAACGCCGAGTCGCAGCATCGCCGCCTGCGACCGTGCGATCGCGCCTCCCTGGCCGTGCTGCTCCGCGGCGATGCCCGGATACGCCCCCGGCGTGTCGACGAGCGTGACGAGCGGGAACCCGTGGCGCTCCGCAAGCTCCATCGTGCGCATGGCCTTCCGGTAGCCCTCGGGGTACGCCATGCCGAAGTTGCGGATGGCGCGCTCCTTCAGGTCACGGCCCTTCTGGTGTCCGACGAGCGCGACCGTCCGCCCGTCGAGCGACCCGATTCCGGCCACGATCGCGTGGTCGTCCATCCGGCCGCGGTCGCCGTGGAGCTCGAACCAGTCCTCGAGAATCCGCTCGACGTAGTCCAGCGTGTACGGGCGCTTCTCGTCGCGGGCGAGCAGGACGCGGCCCCAGATCTCCTCGTCGGTCGTGTCCTCGCGGAGGCGCTCGAGCTGCCGCTGGAGCCGCTCGAGCTCCGCCGAGAGCTTCGTTCCCCGCAGGAGCTTGACGCCGGAGAGCTGCGCCAGCCGGTCGCGCAGGCCGAGCTCGGCTTCCTGGCTCATCGCTCCGCACCGAACAGCCGCAGGAGCCGCGCGAGCGTCGTTCGCAGGTCCCTGCGCTGCACGACCGCGTCGACGTGGCCGAACCGGAAGTTCGACTCCGCAAGGCCGAAGTCGTCCGGGAGCTTCTCGCGCGTCGTCTGCGCGACGACCCGCGGGCCGGCGAAGGACGTCAGCGCGCCGGGCTCGGCGAGGATCACGTCGCCGAGGCTCGCGAAGCTCGCCGTCACACCGCCTGTCGTCGGATGGGCGAGCACCGAGATCAGCACTCCCCCGGCGTCCTGAAGGTCGCCGACCGCCGCCACGGTCTTCGGCAGCTGCATCAGCGCGAGTATGCCCTCCTGCATCCGGGCGCCTCCCGACGCCGAGACGGAGATCAGCGCGCCGCCGTCCTCGGCCGTCCGCTCGCACGCCCGGGCGAACCGCTCCCCGACGACACTCCCCATCGAGCCGCCCATGAACGCGAAGTCCATCGCGGCGATGCGGCACGGATGACCCTCGACTGCGACGCGGCCGGTGAGGATCGCGTCGCCGAGCCCTGTCCCGAGCTCCGCCTCCGCCAGCCGCTCGACGTACGGCCGGAGGTCGAAGAACTCGAGCGGGTCGGCCGAGCGTAGGTCGCCGTCCTCCTCGTCGAACGTGTCGGGGTCGGCGAGCTGCCCGACGCGCTCGCGCGCACGGACGGGGAAGTGATGTCCGCACTGCGGACAGACGCGGAGCTGCTCGGCGAGCTCGTCGTCGCGATAGTGCGAGCCGCAGCCCGGGCAGGTGTTCGGATGACCGCCGGAGCCGTCGCGGCCGGACGGGTCCGACTTCTTGTGTTCGATGGAGACGTCGATGTTCCCGGAGGTCGACACCCCGGGCATCTTAGTGCCGTTCTGTCAGAGCCCGGCCGCCGCGGCGAGCACCTCCAGGATCGCCCGATCGGCGCCAGGCACGAGACCGGTCAGACCGAGGCCCGCGACCCGTTTCGTACTCGCCACCTCGAGCAACAGCCGCTCCACGTCGTCCAGGCCGGCCCCACCCGGCGTGGGCATGAACACGGGCAGAACGCCGGGCTCGAGGACGTCGAGGTCGAGCGCGACGTAGACGGAATCGGCACCGTCGAGCGCGCGGGAGAGGTCGTCGTCGATCCCGTGCTCTGCGACGTACTGACGCTCCGCCGGGTCGAGGTCGCGGGCACCGACGAGCGCGACGTCGGCGCGCCGGACGCTTCCCTCGTCGATCGCCATCCGCAGCGGCATGCCCCAGAGGTTCCCCGACGGCGAGCTGTCGGGCGTGTTGAGGTCACCGTGCGCATCGAGCCAGACGACCGCCAGCCGGTCCTGCCGCGCCGCCAGCCCCCGGATCGCACCGATGTGCGCGCAGCAGCAGCCTCCGAGCACGAGCGGACGCTGCGGAAGTCCTCGCGCGATCGCGTCGGACTGCTCGCCGAGCGAGTCGCGATCCACCACGAGCGCCTCGGGGTACGCCAGCTCGGTCCGCGCCGCCTCCGCCATCGGCTCCCCACCGTCACCCCACGCACGGGGCACACGGACGAGCCCGGCCGCGAAGACGGCGCCGCAGCTGTGACATTCGTAGACGTCGTCGAAGGCCACGGCGGTCAGCGTCCGGCAGTGCGGACACCGTGCGCGAAGCGCGCTCACAGCGCCCGCTCCCACGTGTCCGAGCGGCTCGTCGCGCGCATGCCGACGCCTTCGTAGAGCGTGATCGCTCCCGTGGTGTTCTCGCTGTCCACTCCCAGCGCGGCTCGTGGACGCCCGATCGAGCGGAACAGCCCGAAGCTCTCGAGCAGGAGCGCGCGCGCGAGGCCGCGCCGCCGCCACGGACGGCGGACCCCGAGAACGGCGACCCAGCCGAGTGTCCGATCGTCGCCCCGCGACGGGACGCTCAGGCAGAGGGCCGCGATCTCCCCGCCGACCTCGACGAGCCGCCACAGGGACGTGTTCCGGCTCGGCCCCAGGTTCCAGGTACACCAGTCCGCGAAGCTCTCCGGGACGAAGCCCCAGTGATCCGCGAACGCCTCCACGTACGCGTCGTAGACCGCCCGTTCCTCGCCCGGCTCGAACGGGCGAGACGTGAGCCCGGCGGGCCACACGGGGCTTTTCGTCGGCCTCACGAGGTCGATCTCCATGGTGAAGGAGCTCCGGACGACCTGGAAGCCGTGACGCGACAGGGCCGCCCGATAGCCGACGTCACCTTCGTTCGCAGGCGCATGGATGCGCGCGCCCGCGTCGCCGAGCTCGGCCGCCCGCCGCTCGACCTCCTCGAGGAGCCGTTCGACGATGCTGGTGCGCTGCGGCGGGACACGAAGGTCGACGTTGACGACCTCACGCTCGGCGCCGGGGGCAGAG
>DASTKF010000242.1:0-6387 GCA_035716065.1 Gaiella sp. | reverse complement strand
CTCCCGGCCCGTCTACCTTTCGGCCGTGGCGCGACCGAGGTATCCGAAGAAGGACGAGCCGCTCCCGCCTCCGCTGCCGCCCGAGGCGCGGACGGTCGGCCAGGTGGTCGCCGAGGCGATCGCGCTCTACCGCTCGAAATTCGCGTGGGCGCTTGCGCTCGGGCTTCCCGTCGCGCTCGCCGACCAGGTGCTGTCCACCGGATCGATCGTGGCGCGGATTGCCCTGCTCGCGGCCGCATCGCCGGCGTTCAGCCTCGCGTACGCGGGGGCCTGCGCCATTCGTCAGGATGAGGTGCCGCCGCTACGGACATGGCTGGTCGCGGTCGTCGTGGGCGTGGTCACCTTCCTGCCGGCCGCCTTCTTCTTCGGCTGGTTCGTGATCGTGGCGATCCTCTGGCTCGGCCTCGCCGGCCACGCCGTGCCCGCGGTGATGGCCGAGCGACTCGGCGTGCTGGGGGCGCTCCGGCGGACGTTCGAGCTCGGGCGCGCCGACTACGTCCATGCGGCAGGCTCGTTCGCCGCGCTCGCGATCCTGTTCGGCCTGACGCGGAGCGCGCTCGGGTTCCTGCTCCGCAGCCAGGCGGACGCGACGGTTCGGACCGCGATCTTCCTCGCGGATGTCGTGCTCTCGCCGCTCCTCTTCCTCGGCGCGGCGCTCGTCTACGTCGACCTCGTGGCCCGCGTGGGGCTGACCCGCGAGGACCGCCGCAGGCTGCGGCGGGCCGCGCTCGGACGACCGGAGTAGGCTGCGGACCCGACCCCGAGAGGAGGCGACCGGTGGCGCTCTATCTGATGCTCACGTCCCTGACGGAGAAGGGCCGGCAGACGCTGAACGCGAACCCTGCCCGGCTGCGCGAGGTGAACCGCGACGTCGAGGCACTCGGCGCGAAGGTGCTCCACCAGTGGGCGTCGCTCGGCGAGTACGACTTCGTGAACGTCGTCGAGGCGCCGGACGAGCTGACGATGGCCCGGCTCTCCCTCGAGCTCGGCGCGCGCGGGAGCGTGAAGTTCCAGACGCTGCCGTTGCTCCGGGTGGACGACTTCCTGGGCGCGCTCGAGGGCTAGATGACCGTTACAGCGCGAGGAAGCCCGTCGCGCGCGCTGCGATCGGCATCGGGCTCGCGGGCAGGTCGGGCGAGGGCTCCGGGGCGTTGTAGCCGCCGGGGGCGACGTCGTTCGGCGTGTCGGGATGGAAGAGCGCCGCGAGCAGCTGGATGTGCCCGCGCCCGATCGACAGCTCCCACTGGCCACCGCCGTAGGCGCCGATCCCGTGCGCCTCACAGTACTCGTAGGCGGCGAAGAGGCGCTCGACCGACCCGAACCGCGAGGGCTTGACGTTGACGGTGCGAGGCGGCCAGCGGAGCG
Source organism: Gaiella sp. (assembly GCA_035716065.1). Classification (GTDB taxonomy): domain Bacteria; phylum Actinomycetota; class Thermoleophilia; order Gaiellales; family Gaiellaceae; genus Gaiella. Next base: position 5,022 of record DASTKF010000242.1, on the reverse strand, counting down.
CCTCGATGTCCGCGACGGCGTGGATCGGGGCGTCCCACGTAATCCGCTCGGCGTGCGGCTCGAGGACGGGCAACGTGTCCTCGGTGAGCGCAGGGTCCTCGATCCAGGCATCTGGGAAGGCCTCGAGCACGCGGCGGTACAGGGCCGGGTCGGGCGGGTTGTCGACCACGGTTCCCGAGTACTGCCCCTTGAGATCGATCGAATCGACGCAGCCGAGCTCTCGCAGCTCGTCGAAGATCGCGTCCGTCCAGTCCGGACGGGCGTCGAGCTTGAAGCGCAGCGTGGGGTGGACCGCCAGGAACGAACGGAGCCGCGCCGTGGAGGGCGGGTCGCCGAGGCCCCCCGACGCGACGAACGTCACCGGTCTGGGCGCGCGTCCGACGACGTCGCCGAGCGAGCGTCCCGCCTGACGGAGCGCGAGATCGAGCGCGGCGCTCTCGAACGCCCAGCGACGGTAGTCCTCGAAGTCGTGGCGGTCAGGCGCCTCGGGGAACAACTCGACCGTCCCCAGGTGCGCCGAGAAGCTCTCGATCGTCCACTCGCCGGCGAGCGCTAGCACCGGTCCTCGTTCCTGTTGGGCCTCCTGGAGACCGCCGTCGTAGGTGACGTCCTCGCCGAGGCCCTCTTCGCCCGCGCCCGAGAGCCGGACCACCGTGGTCTTGCGTAGGAAATCCGCGCGCGCTGGGTACTCATGGCCGTCGAGCTCATAGCGCTCGACGACGAGCGGAAGGTCTCGGACGAGGTCGTACAGCGCCATCAGAGCGCGGCGAAGGCGACGGCGATCTCGGCGGCGAGACCGGCGTTCGCGACGATCAGGTCGCGGTTGACGCGGCGGGTCGCGCCATCGGAGCGCTCGTGGAGGCCGGAGAGGACGTAGGGCGTCACGGCCTGGCCGGCGATATCCCGCTCCGCGGCTTCGGCGACGATCTCCTCGATCAGGTCGGTGACGTCGAGACTCTCGTCCGGAGGCCGACCCACGAGGATCGCATTGCCGCCGAGTCGCCAGTGTGCGTCGGCGACCCGGGCAGCCTCGGCCGCGTCCTCGACCCTGGCCGAGACCGGCGGGCCTCCGTCCGCTGCGTAGAAGAGTGGCAGCGTGTCGACGCGATAGCCGAGAACGGGTACGCCGAGCGTCTCGAGGAGCTCCAACGTCGCCGGGACGTCGAGCAGTGACTTGACGCCGGAGGACGCGATCACGGCGGGGATCCGCGCGCACGCGCCGAGGTCGGCCGACACGTCGGGCGGTGTCGGGAAGCCGCGGTGCACGCCGCCGAGGCCGCCCGTGCCCATGAAGCGGATCCCAACCGGGGCTGCGGCGACGAGCGTGCCACCGACGGTCGTCGCGCCGACGGCACCCTGGACGGCGCAGACGGCCAGGTCGCGCGGGCCGAGCTTGCGCGCGTCTGGCGTGAAGCGCTCGAGCTCGGTCGCCGTCAGCCCGACGACGATCTTCCCGTCGAGCACTCCGATCGTGGCGGGAACCGCGCCCGCCGAGCGGACGGCCGCCTCGCTCGCCATGCCGACCTCGATGCCGGCCGGCGCCGGGAACCCGTGCGCCACGAGTGTCGTCTCGAGCGCGACGACGCCGCGCTCCTCGGCGAGCGCGGTCTGTACCTCCTCGGAGACGCGGATCAGGTGGTCCACGTGCGGCAGCCTAGAGGCTCGGGTCGCCGGGGCCGAAGATGACGCGCTCGCGCGGCAGGTCGTACGTGACCGTGAAGCGCCGGAGAAATGCATCGCCGACGAGCCCGTCGTAGATGATCCGCTGGAACATCACCTCCGGATCGGGCTGCGCGACGGCGGGCGTCCCGGTCGCGCGGATCGATCCTTCGAGCCGCGTGAACGACCTCGTGTACGCGTGCCCCGTCTCGTCCTGGCCCTGCACCCGTCGCACGCCGTCACGCTTGAGGTCGACGCCGACCGCGTCGGCGAGCCTCTCGTCGAGGATCAACGAGTCGCTCCCCATGTCGATCTCGACCTCCACGGTCTTTCCGCCGGGGAGGTCGAGTCGCATGAAGGCGTCGACCGCCGGTCCGTCGCGCTCCGGACGGACAGGCACCGCCGCCCCGTCGCGCGCTCGCTGCTCCACCGATGCCCACGACTCGACGATCACCACGCCACCGGCGTAGTCCACCGTGAACGGCACGGCCGCGAAGAACGCCAGGGACAGGAAGCCGTCCACGGCGCCGAGCTCCGAGGGAAAGCCGTCGAGCGCCATGATCCCGACGACGTGGTCTCGCCGCGTCGCACCGCCGAACGCGAGCGGTGGCGCCGTCGCGAGCGGCACCGTGACCTCCTGACCCGACATCCGGCGCCCCGTGAACGTGGAGCCGCCGCTGCGGCAGCCGATCGCGGCGCAGAGGCGCTCGGAGAGGAGCGTCAGGCCGATGCCCGTGTCCAGGACGAAGCGCGCCGTCCGCTCACCGACCAGCACGGGCACCGTCACGAGGTGGTGGATCCGGTCGAACGGGGTCGCGGACACGCGGCCGACCGTACCTGCGTCTTTCCGTGGCGCCCGCCCCGCGTGTGGGAGGCGGCGCGGTGACGCGGCCCGCGTTCCCCCAACCGCCCCCAGGGGCACCCCGGTGTCCCTGGTGTCACGCTATCGAGAAAGGTGTGACGAGAGCGTGCCGTCTCTGTGCCGAGATTGCATCGCGTCGCGTCGACCTGCCGTAGGCTTGCGGCCGTGGCGACGAAGAGCGCGCTGATCACAGGAATCACCGGCCAGGACGGGTCGTACCTCGCGGAGCTTCTGCTCGGGAAGGGCTACGAGGTGCACGGGATCATCCGCCGCTCCTCGAGCTTCAACACAGAGCGCCTCGACGAGATCTACGAGGACCCGCACGTCGAGAGCAGGCATCTGTTTCTCCACTACGGCGACCTCACCGACGCGTCTGCGCTCGTCAACCTGCTGCGTGACGTCCAGCCCGACGAGGTCTACAACCTCGGCGCGCAGAGCCACGTCAAGGTCAGCTTCGAGACGCCGGAGTACACAGGCGACGTGTCCGGGCTCGGCGCGATGCGGCTGCTCGAGGCCGTCCGCGCGTCGCGGCTCGACACACGCGTCTACCAGGCATCCACCTCGGAGCTCTTCGGCTCGGCGCCGCCGCCGCAGAGCGAGCGGACGGCGTTCCATCCCCGCTCTCCGTACGGCGTCGCGAAATTGTATGCATTTTGGGCAACGGTGAACTACCGCGAAGCCTATGACATGTTCGCGGTGAACGGCATCCTCTTCAACCACGAGTCTCCGCGGCGTGGCGAGACGTTCGTCACGCGGAAGATCACCCGTGCCGTCGCCCGGATCAAGGCCGGGATCCAGGAGCGGCTCTACCTCGGCAACCTGCAGAGCACACGCGACTGGGGCTACGCGCCGGAGTACGTGGAGGGGATGTGGCGCATGCTCCAGGTGTCGGAGCCCGATGACTTCGTGCTCGCGACCGGGGTCGGCGCGACGGTCGAGCAGTTCGCCGAGGCATCGTTCCGCGTCGCCGGGCTCGATCACCGGGAGCACGTCGAGGTCGACCCGTCGTACTATCGCCCGGCCGAGGTGAACTACCTGCTCGGCGAGCCGGCCAAGGCCGAGGCGGCGCTCGAGTGGCGGGCGACAACCCACTGGGAGGAGCTCGCGCGCATCATGGTCGAGGCGGACGTCCAACTCGTGCAGGACCAGCTCGCGGGCCGGCAGGTCCGCGTCGACCGCTAGCGGTAACGACTCGACGGCCGCTCGCGCCGCTCCGCGTAGCGGTGCAGGGCTACGTGCCTCCGCGCCCTGCGGGCCGTCCGCGCGTGAAACGTCCCCCAGGGGCACCCCAGGTGCCCTGAATCCACCTTAGCGACGCCCGTGTGCCCACTTCGTGCCAGGTTCGTGCCGTCTCTGTGCCCGGCGCCGCCGGCTCAGGTGCCTGTCGCCGGCTCCGGCATCGAGCCGGTCCGCTGCACGCATCGCGCAGCGGCTTCGAGCGCGAGATCCGGCCCGCCGACGATCCAGCCCGCCGCGAGCGCATCGCCGGCGCCGGTCGTGTCGACGACCTCCGGCACGGCGAGCGCCGCACGTTCCTCGCCGCCGAAGGAGCACCCCCGAACGCCGCGCTTCAGGATCCAGGTCACGCCGGGCAAAGGCCCGCCGAAGACCTCGTCCTCTTCCTCGTTCGCGAACACCACATCGGGCTCGAGCGATTCCACGAGCCCCCTGAACCGCTCGGCGCCGGCATCGCGGATCGCGCTCCACGACGACAGATCGACGCTGACGCGAGCGCCACTCATGCGGGCAACGTCTATCGCCCGGACGGCCGCGCGCACGACGGGCTCCGCGAGCAGCGCGTAGCCGGAGACGTGCAGGTGGTCGCAGACGAGCCACCCGGGTCGCAGCTCGACCGGCTCGAGGAGCGTCGCGACACCGCGGTCGGGGAACATCGAGCGCTCCCCTCCCGGCTCGACGAGCGAGACGATGACGCCGTTGCCCTCCGCCTCGACCGGCCCCGCCAGCTCGACGCCGGCGCGCTCGAGCGCCTCGGACGCGAGGCGGCCCTCGGCATCGTCCGCCCGCTTGCCGAGCCACCGCGAGGACGCGCCGAGCGCCGCGACCCACGCGGCGACGTTCGCGCCCTGGCCGCCCGCGGACAGCGCCACCTGCGCGGGCGTGTCGGCGCCGCGCGCGACGTCCGACCGGACGCGCACCACGACGTCGAGCACGAGGTCACCGAGAGAGACGACCTGCATCGCCTACGATCGTCTCATGGGCGACGACGGCGAGTCGCGGGAGCTTCGCGGCCGGCGCACGCGCACCGCGCGCACCCGGTCGTTCGTCCTGGGCGGGTTGGTCGGCGCGTCCGCGGTCGCGGCCGGGCTGCGCCGGGCCAGACGGCGGCGAAGAAGGCCCGTGCAGGCGGGGCTCGGCGCGTTCGAGGGCGCGCCCTGCTACCGCGAGTTGCTCGAGTCGGAGCGCAGGGACGGCCCGTAGCCCCGGCGCACCCGCTCGGCGCGAACGACCGTCTGCAGGTTGATGTCCGCGTCGCCGATCCC
>DASTKF010000241.1:0-2262 GCA_035716065.1 Gaiella sp. | reverse complement strand
GGCCGAGCTCGCGGCGGCGCTGCTCTACGCTGTCTCCGTTGCGGCGTGGTTCTCGGTGGCGCGCCGGTACGGTCCTCGGGCCGGGCTGGCGACGGCGGCCGCGCTGCTGCTCTATCCGGGCTACGTCCTGCTCTTTCACGAGCTGGCGAGCGATTCCCTGTTCGCGGCCGCGTTCGCACTGCTTGCGCTCGTGTGCGCTCGTGCGGTCGAGCAGCCGACCGCTGCACGGTATGCCCTGCTCGGCGGGACGGTCGCGTTTCTCGTGCTCGTGCGCCCGGTCGCGCAGGTTCTCCTACTGCTCGTGGGCGTGCCACTCGCCGCGGCGGGGTGGCGGGCGAGGGCGGGAGGAGTTGCCGCCTTTGCAGTCGCGGCCGCCCTGCCGCTCCTCGCGTGGTCACTCCACAACCAGGCGCGACTCGACGACTTCGCGGTCGTGCGCGGCGGGGGGACGACCCTACCGCTCTTTCGGGCCTTCGTCGCCGACCGGATCGTCCACCCGGACAACGGGCCTGCCTCGCGGGAGCTGGCAGACGTCGTCGCTCGTGATCTGCTCCCCTACGAGCCCTACCGCTCCTACGGCATCGACCTCGACCAGTTCTTCGGCTCCGGGAGCAGCCGGATGCACGACGACCTGACCGTCCTGTCGGATCGAACCTGGGGTTGGAACGACGACTATGGGCATCTGGGGCGGGTCGGACGCGAGGCGGTGCTCGCAAACCCCGCTGCTTACGCGCGCGGGGTCGCCCATGACGTCTGGCGACTGCTCCTGTGGCCGCTCTACCCTCCGATGCAGTCGGCGGGCGAGCCGGCAGGTCTCCCGTCCTCACCGTCCTCACCGTCCTTATCGTCCTCCGGTGGCGACGAGCTGCCTGTCCCGACCGAAGGGCAGCCGATCCCGTCCTCGCGCGAGTCGCCTGGGATCTCCACGCCGGACGGGCGGAATCGTGAGGTCTGGACCTCGCCAACCGAGCACCATGTTGTCTTCGGCGACCCCAACGACGCCGCGCGGGCGGCCGCTCTCGACCGCCGGGTCGACGAGCTTCTGGCCGGCTTCCCCGACCGCGACGCCCGGGACGGTCTCGTGCGCCTGCTCGACAGTGCCTCGCGCTGGTATCCGCGTCCCTTCGTGTGGCTTCTCCTCGGTCTCGCGGCCGTCGCCTGGCGACGCCCCGCCCGCGCCGGGCTCGCGCTCCTGCTCTCCTGCGCCGCGGTCGTCCTGATGGTGGTCACGTCGCTCGCGGTGTACGCGGTGGCCGAGTACTCCGTGCCGGTCGTCCCTGCTTTCGTCCTACTCGCAACCGCAGGTCTCTTCGGTCGCCGCGGACCCTCGACCGCCGGCCCCACACAGCCCCGAGTCTCCCCTCGGGCGCCGTGAGCGGCGTCGGCTACGGTCTCCTGTCGGAGATGTCCGACCTGCGCCTCGTCCCGAAGACCGAGCTCGATCGCCTGCTGGCCGCCGACGTCGACCCCGACGCAAAGCTGGCGCTCCTTGCAGACGCTTGCCGGCTGAACGCACTCGTCGCGGTGAAGCGTGCCGGCTCCGGCCACCTCGGGTCGACGTTCAGCGCGCTGGACATCGTCACGCAGCTCCTGTTCGACGAGCTGGACGTCGTCGAGCGCGGATTCGACGACCCCGACCGCGACGTCTTCTTCTCGTCCAAGGGCCACGACGTGCCGGGCCTGTACGCCGCGCTCTTCGCGCTCGGCGCCGTCCCGCGCGAGCGCCTGCTTCGCCTCCGCCGCCTGGGCGGGCTCGACGGGCACCCGGACGTCGGAGTGCCCGGGATCGAGGCGAGCTCCGGCTCGCTCGGGATGGGCATCTCCAAGGGCCGCGGGATCGCGCTCGCGAAGCGCCGCCTCGGCCGCTACGGGCTCGTCGTCGTGATGACGGGGGACGGGGAGCTCCAGGAAGGGCAGAACTGGGAGGCGCTGCAGGCGGCCGCGCACGAGCGGCTCGGCAGGCTCTGGGTGGTCGTCGACCGCAACGAGGTCCAGTCCGACAAGCCGACAGAGGAGATCGTCGCGCTCGGCGACCTCGAGGCCAAGCTCCGCGCGTTCGGCTGGGACGTCGAGACCGTGGACGGGCACGACCATGGAGCGTTGCGCGCTGCGTTCGCGCGCTTCCGGGCCGGCGGCGACGCGCCGAAGGCGCTCGTCGCGCAGACGGTGAAGGGGAAGGGCGTCTCGTTCATGGAGCACCCTGCCGCGCTCGCGGAAGGCGGCGGCACGTACCGCTGGCACGCGGGCGCGCCCGCCGACGAG
>DASTKF010000240.1:0-5705 GCA_035716065.1 Gaiella sp. | reverse complement strand
CGGGACGATCGGCCCGATCACCGTGCGACAGGCTGGCGTGGTCGTTCCGGGAGGCGCCGCCGAGAACGGCGCCTACAACACGGCATCGGTGACGGTCAACTGCAACCCCGGCGAGAAGGCCATCTCCGCGGGAACGGGCTGGAGCGACGACGCGGCCAACCGCGAGCTCTGGACGCAGCGCATGACGCCGATCGTCACGAACAACGCGGTGACGGGGTACCGGGGCACCGGCGGGAACGACAGCGGCAACGGCAGCACGTTCACGCTCTACGTCCTCTGCTACACGGGGTAGCTCGTCTCGACGTGGTGGGGTCGTCCGGCCCCACCACATCGCACTTCCGGCACGAAGGCGGCACAGTCGTGTGACACCTTCGTCCGTACGGTCGTAGGGTGCTGGGACGCGCGATCACGTTCGCGCTGGTGGGCCTCGAGCCGCGTCGTGTCGAGGTCGAGGCGCACCTGCGCACGGGCTCGCAGCCGGTGTTCTCGATCGTCGGGTTGGCCGACCGGGCCTGCCAGGAGGCGAAGCACCGTGTTCGCAGCGGGGTGCATTCGTCGCGCTTTGCGTGGCCCGATCAGGTGATCACCGTGAACCTGGCGCCGGCCGCGCTGCGCAAGGAGGGGACGGGATTCGACGTCGCGATCGCGCTCACCGTGCTCGCAGCCTCCGGTGCGCTCCCGCCGGCGAGGCTCGAGGAGCATGCGTGCATCGGCGAGCTCGGTCTCGACGGGCGGATCCGTGCAGTCACCGGGACGATTGCGGCGGCGGAGGGTGCCGCGCGCGCGGGCTTCAAGAGGCTCCTCTGCTCGGCCGACTCGGCGTGCGAGGCGGCGCTCGCCGGGATCGACGCGGTCGGCGTGCGTCACATCGCGGAGGCGGTCGGCTATCTCCGCGGCGAGGAGGAGATCGTGCCTGCCTCCCGGGCGCCGGATCCACGTTCTCCGCCCGACCTCCCCGACCTCGCGGACGTCCGCGGGCAGGAGCGGGGGAGGCGGGCGCTCGAGCTGGCCGCGGCGGGGTCGCACAACCTCCTCCTGGCCGGGCCTCCCGGGACGGGCAAGACGATGCTCGGGAGGCGGCTGCCGTCCATTCTCCCGCCCTTGACGCACGAGGAAGCGCTCGAGGTGACGCGCATCCACTCCGTCGCCGGCACGCTCGCGCCGGGCTCGGGGCTCGTCCAAGCGCCGCCCTTCCGGGCGCCGCACCACGGAGCATCGGCTGCCGCGATGATCGGCGGCGGGACGGTGCCGCGGCCGGGAGAGGTCAGCCTCGCCCATCGAGGCGTCCTTCTCCTCGACGAGCTTCCGGAGTTCACGCGCGCGGTGCTCGAGGCGCTGCGGCAGCCGCTCGAGGACGGCGTCGTCTCGGTCGCACGCGTCGGCGGCCGTGGGCTCTTCCCCGCACGCTTCCGGCTCGTCGCGACGATGAATCTGTGCCCCTGTGGAGGACGGGGCGATCCTCGTCTTCAGTGCTCGTGCTCGCCGGCCAGGATCACCGCCTATCGCGAGAAGGTCTCGCGCGCCCTGCTCGACCGCTTCGACCTCGTGGTCGCGATGCCGCGGCCCCGGGCCGAGGAGCTCGCGGCGGGTCCAGCGGAATCGTCGGCTGTCGTGCGGGCGCGCGTCGTCGACGGTGTGTCGCAGCTTCGATCGGCGCTTCCTCGGCGGACCAGCGCCGCGTCCGAGCTTCTCGACAACGCCGTCGACCGGCTGCCTCTCACGGGCCGCGGCCGCGCCCGCGTCGCCCGCGTCGCTCGGACCGTCGCTGCGCTCGCCGGCTCTCCCGACGTGCTGCCCGAGCATGTGGCGGAGGCGCTCTCGTACCGCTCTCCGACGGGGCTCACGAGCCCGTGACGACCGGAGCCGGTCGGCGGGTCAGCGTCGTACGCCGCGGGGGTGCCGGCTACCCGCCGCTGCTCGCCCAGATCCCGGATCCTCCCAGCCGCCTCTGGCTCCGCGGTAACGCGCCGCCCGAGCTGCTCGACCGTCCGGCCGTCGCCATCGTCGGCGCGCGCGCGTGCTCCGGCTACGGACGCTCGGTGGCGCGGCTCCTCGCGACGGAGGCCGCGGCCGCCGGCGCCATCGTGGTCAGCGGCATGGCGCGTGGCGTCGACGGCGAGGCGCACCGTGGCGCGCTCGCGGCGGGTGGCGCGACGGTCGCGGTGCTCGGCTGCGGCATCGACCGCGACTACCCGGCGGCGCACGCCGAGCTCGCGCGCGCGATCGTCGCGGCCGGAGGGCTCGTCGTATCCGAGTACGAGCCCGGCGTGGAGCCCGCACCGTGGCGCTTTCCCGCCCGGAACCGGATCATCGCGGGACTCGCGCGGGCGACGGTCGTCGTGGAGGCCCGCGAGCGGTCCGGTGCGCTCATCACCGCCGACTTCGCACTGGAGGACGGGCGCGAGGTGCTCGCTGTGCCGGGCGAGATCACATCCGGCCTCAGCGCGGGGACGAACGCGTTGCTCCGTATCGGAGCCATCCCTGCAACGAGCCCGGCTGACGTTCTCGAAGCCCTCGGCCTCGAGGCGCGGCGACCTGAGACGACGATCCCGGACGATCCAGTTGCAGCCGCGGTGCTGAACGCGGTCGAGGCCGGAGCGGGAACGCCGGACGAGCTGAGCCGTGCGACAGGTGTCGGCGCGGGGGAGATCGCAGCGGCGCTTGCGCTGCTCGAGCTGGCCGGTGCGGTGGCGGTGGATGAGGGGATGGTGCGCAGTACGATCGCGCGATGACCCCCTACTGGCTCGCCGAGCCCGCGCCGGATCTTCCTCGTGGCACCACGAGCGGGCCGGTGGACGTCGGGATCGTGGGCGCCGGCGTGACGGGGTGCGCGTGCGCGCTTGCGCTGGCGGAAGCGGGTCTCCGAGTCCGCGTCGTCGATGCGCGCAAGGTCGCCGAGGGTGCAAGCGGCCGCAACGGCGGTTTCGCGCTTCGCGGAACGGCGGCGTCGTACGACCAGGTCGTCGCCTCGTTCGGGCGCGATCGGGCGCTGGCGCTCTGGCAATGGACGGAGGGGGAAATGCAGGCTATGGGCGAGCTCGCGGGCGACGCCTTCCGGCGGCTCGGCAGCCTTCGCCTCGCAGCCGACGCCGAGGAGCGAGAAGACCTGCGCGACGAGATCGAGGCGCTCTGGGCCGACGGGCTCGAGGCAGAGTGGATCGACGCTCCAGGAGGCCCCCTCCTGGGCCGCTTCACGGCCGCGATCCGTCATCCGACCGACGCCGTGCTGCAACCGGCGAGAATGGTGCGGCGGTTGGCGGCGCGGGCGGTGGAGGCCGGGGCGGAGATCCTGGAGGGCCGACGGGTGACCGACACCCAAGAGCTCGAGGCGGAGCGCGTCGTCGTTGCGACCGACGGCTACCCCAGTGGCCTCCTCGGCGAGCTCGAGGGTCTGATCGTGCCGACGCGTGGACAGGTGATCGCGACGGAGCCCGTCGCGGAGCGGCTGTTCGAGACGCCGCACTACGGCCGCCACGGCTTCGACTACTGGCATCAGGCCGAGGACGGGCGGATCGTCGCAGGCGGCTTCCGAGACGTGTCGCTCGACCAGGAGTTCACCGCCCACGAGGAGCTCACCGACCAGGTACAGCGCGCGCTCTCGACCTTCGTCAACGACCTCGTCGGCCGTGAGCTGCGCGTCGACTACCGCTGGGCGGGCATCTTCGGGCTCGTCCTCGACTTCCTTCCCGTGGTCGGCGAGGTCCCGGGTCTTCCGGGCACATGGGTCGCGGGGGGCTACTCCGGGCACGGCAACGTCCTCGGCTTCGCGTGTGGACGCCTCGTCGCGCGCGCGATCCTCGGCGACCGCGATCCGCTGCTCGACCTCTTCGAGCCCGCCCGGCTGCTCGGCTGACTGCGTTCACAGCTCCAGCCGGGGAAGATCCATCTCCACCGACTTGAGCAGCGCCGCGCGGGCGATAGCGAGGTCCTGGATCGCCAGGCCCGTCGAGTCGAACAGCGTGATCTCGTCGTCGCTCCGCCGACCCTCTGCGTCGCCGGCCAGCACCGCGCCGAGCTGCGTCACGTCGTTGCGCCCGACGGTCCCGGCCTCGACGCCGGAGGCCAGCTCGCCCCCGTGGCTCGCCTGTTCCCAGTCGTCGCAGAAGAGACGGGCGCGGCCGAGCTCCTCCACCGCGATCTCTGCCTTGCCGGGCCCGTCGGCGCCCATCAGCGAGACGTGCTGGCCCGGCCGCAGCGAGCCGGCCGGGTAGAGCACGTCCCGGCCGGGGGTGACGGTGACGACGACGTCGCACGCGAGCGCCTCCTCGAGTGAGGCCGCCACGGGGACGCCAAGCTCCTCCGCGACGAGCCGCCGGCGGTGGTCGTCGACGTCCCACACGACCGGCGCGCGACCGCGGGCGACGAACGACCGTGCTGTCTCTGCGCCGTTGACGCCTGCTCCGACGACCGCAACGGACGCCCCGTCGTCCGGCCCGAGCTCGTCCGCGGCGAGCGTGGCCGCGGCGGCCGTACGGAGCGCCGTCACGGCAGCTGCCTCGAGGACGGCCTCGAGCTGGCCGGTTTCCGCGTTCGAGAGGACGACGAGGCCGGTGACGGTCGGAAGCCCGAGCGCCGGGTTCCCGGGGAAGGACGTCACCCACTTGAGAAGCGCGTGACCGCCTCCGATCGCCGGCATCGCCCGGAAGTCACCGGCGGGGTAGTTCGTCACGTAGACCTTCGGCGGCATCGACCACTCGCCGGAGTGATGGGCGAGAAACGCGTTACGCACGGCGCCGTACGCGTCCTGCGGCGTCACCGCCTCGAGCACCGCCGCCCGCGAGAAGACCGGGACCGACATCCGGCTCAGTAGAAGCCCTCGCGGCGTGCGTAGCGCTCCGCGCGCTCCTCGTCGTACGCGTCGGCGTCGAACGCCGGGTTGCGGCTTCGGTGGATCTCACCCGACGACGGGAGCTCGGCGCGGTCGGCGTAGCGGGACGGGTCCCACAACTGCGCACGGAGGAACGCCTTCGAGCAGTGGGTGAAGACCTCCTCGACGTCGATCAGGAATCCGAGCCTCGGCACCCTGCCCTCGACGGCGCAGGGCACGAGCAGCTCCCCGTCGGTCACGATCGAGGCGCGCCCGTTCACGCGCAACGTGTCGCCGACGCCCGGGATGACGAACAGCAGACCGACCTGGGGGCTGCGGAGGACGTTCCGCAGCGAGTCGGCGAGCCGGTTCCCGGGGCGCTCGGGAAGGAGCAGCGTCCGCTCGTCGAGGACGCGGACGAACCCGGGCGGATCGCCGCGCGGGCTCACGTCGCACGTCCCGTCCGGCGCAGCGGTTGCGAGCAGCACGAACGGCGAGCGGTCGACGAACTGGCGCGTGAGGTCGTTCAGGCGGTCGGCGAGCTTCGCCTTGACGAGGTCGCTCGGCTCGCCGAGGAACGCACGCAGCTCCGCTTCGTCGCGGATCGTCGCGATCGTCCGCTCCGTCACGTCGCCTTCACTGCCGCGATCAGCTTCACGATCGAGTCCTTTGCATTGCCGAACAACATTGTCGTCTGCGGCTCCAGGAAAAGCTCGTTGTCGATGCCCGCGAAGCCCGGGGCCATCGAGCGCTTCATGACGATCACGCTCGCGGCCTTGTCGACGTCGAGGATCGGCATGCCGTAGATCGGGCTCGCCGGGTCGCTGCGCGCGGCAGGGTTCACGACGTCGTTCGCGCCGATCACGAGGGCGACGTCGGTCTGCGGGAACTCGGGGTT